>NZ_CAKAKP010000015.1:0-39415 GCF_916700555.1 Streptococcus sp. Marseille-Q5112 | reverse complement strand
ATGAAAATATCCGTCAGACTCAAATAAATCAGACTCAAATAAATTGTTATATTTGTATATCCTATTAAAATGCTTAAAAGATTCAAAAAATAATTCTAGAATACTATCAACTTCTTCAAAACCATTCAGCCACTTGATAATATAATTTGCCTTCTCGTTTTCATCCGTTATATCTGAAAGTTCTTTTAACGACTTCTGGAACTCTCTTAAACTTGGTTTCTCTACTTTTCTGTTTTTTTCTTATTTTGTACGACTTTTTCATCTATATCTACATAATAAATTTTAAAAATTAATGATAACATTTTCCCAAAGTCATCATCTCTCAATTTACTCTTTTTCAAAATACTATCTATGACTTCTTCTGCAGATACCATTCGATTATGATTCAGCTTAAATTTGTTATCAATGATATTTTTCTTTGTTACTTCCATTTCCTTACTATTTAAAATTACAATAATTTTAAATTTTTTATTCTCAGAAAGATAGTCAATATAACCCAATAAATCATTGTAATCTGAAGGATCATCTGATTTTGCTTCATCTGAAGTCTTATCCGATTTTGCTACATATGAAACCCGTTCAAGATCATCAAAAATAACGATAGAATCTCGCTTCATCAAATCGGTTCCAACTGTTTTAAAGAACCATTTAAAAACTCCTCCAACAAGTGGAATAAAGTCCAAATTTCCGAGTATGGATTGTTTTTCTATCTCATTAATCAATATTCTCTCGGCTTGCTCTCTTGTTTTGATCCCAAAACAGGAAATATAATAGATTTCTTTCTTTTTGTAAATTTGATTTTCAAAAAACGTCTTTATAAAAAATGTTTTCCCACTCCCCCAAGAACCATCCAGCCAGAACACATTATGAATAGAATCTGGGCTATTTAAAAACTCAACCAGACGTGTTTGATAAGGATGGTCATCCAAGTCATATTCCGGAAATAGCTCTGGGTCCAGTTTCTTATAATTAACTTTTTTAAAAATTATATCTAAAAACCAGAATAGTATTGTTGGTATAGTCAGCGCTATCAATATTACACGATTCACATACAAAATTGAAATAATATCTTTTAAAAAATTATAATTAGATACAAATTTATAGATAGGTAAAGCAAAGCGTTTAAATTGGTCAATCTCAAGTGCAAGATACAGTACCCATATACTGGCTATAAATATTTTGTACCATTCAACAATTCTAACATTACTACTCCATGATGATCTTTTCAATAAATATTTCAATAATTTGAAATTCATAAAAAAATTAAGAATCCTCATCATTATATTTTTCATATATCCCCTTTTAATCTATATTATCATGATTATACCACAAAATAACAAGCATAGAGCGGATTCAAGGACAAAAATTGTAATCGCTATACTAAATTTCTTTACTGAGTTTTTGTCTTTTGTACTAGGGCTTCTGTCATTTTCCAAAAAACTTTATCTTAAACTTACTAATAAAAATTTAAAAAATAAAAAGCCTACTTTGCAGTAGACTTAGTAATGATCTTTGAAAGACAAGAAAGCCACGCTATCTTC
Source organism: Streptococcus sp. Marseille-Q5112 (assembly GCF_916700555.1). Taxonomy (GTDB): domain Bacteria; phylum Bacillota; class Bacilli; order Lactobacillales; family Streptococcaceae; genus Streptococcus; species Streptococcus symci. The sequence continues at coordinate 37,874 of NZ_CAKAKP010000015.1, read as the reverse complement.
ATCCATCATATAAATCAAGCGATTTTCTGCGTCAATACGACGTGACCAGGCTCCTTGGTAGTCATACTTGAGTGGTTCTGGCTTACCTATTCCTGTAAAGGGATCACGTTGAATATCCTTGATTAGTTTATTGATTCTTTTTAACGTCTTCTTGTCCTGAGTTTGCCAGTAGCAATAATCTGCCCACGCATCTTCTGTAAACTTGAGTAGCATTCATCACTCCTCAATAACATGGACCTGAGTGCTTCCAGCACGAACTTGAGCCATTCCTCGCAAGACCTTGTCAGATAGTTCCTTATTTTGAGCGATTCTCAGAGTTTCTTGAATACTATCCCACTCGCTCTTTGAAAGGACTACAATGTCCTCGTCTGGATTTTTATTGACCACCGTCAAAGGCTCAAATTCATCATTTACCTTTTTCATGTAGTCTTTTAAATGATTTCGGAATGTTGAGTAAAGAACTGCTTCCATAACCATACCTCGTTTTACCTCTTTTCCACTATTATACACGAAAAGAAAAAAATTGTCAGAAACTTGTACAAGATTTTCTTTTCTATCTATTTATTCGTAAAAAATTCAAAAAGTCCACCTTTCAGTAGACTTAGTTTGTTTCTATTCTAATCGGTACTCTTCCAAAATTCTGCTCTGCTATACTTGGATTTCCCAGTTGGTAAATCTGGTCAGCCTTTTGAGTCATAGCATCCCAGGGTTCTTTGCCAATTCGGCTGACTAGATTGATCTGCCCTTTCAAAGACTTGAGATGTTGCCTGCCTTTTTCAGTAAATCCAAGGACATGAATGGCTTCTGGCAAGTCATTTTCTCTAGCCTGCACCAAGATATAAGTCAAGAGGCGTCTGACACGCGCCTTGGTGTAACGCTTAGTCGCAACCGCTTCAACCAAGTCTTCCACAGACTGGGCTGTCTTGATGGCATCCTTGATGCGTACTGCCATTTCTCGATTGACCTGAAAAATGGTGGTTAGGTCGGGATTTGACAAGATTTGATAATGGAGCAAGAGAAAATAGTCTTCCCAGTTCACCTTACTGACCTGCTCAAAGAGGGTAACAGAAGGCATAAAGCGTTCTAAAAAATCTTGGTCCTTCTGGTGCTGACGGAGGGCCGTCGCCGAGGCAAAGTCCACATTCTTGTCCACAGAATGGTAACCTGCTCCCTGACGCTGAATCGGCTGGAGTTTGATGTTTCGTCCCGCAACCGCCTTGGCATAAGCAAGAGCAAGGACATGATTGGGCGTATTGCCTGAAAAATCAAGACCAGCAAATTCCTTCCACATGGCTTGGGTTTTCTGGGGATAGGAAAGGGAATTAGGCAGATTTTCCACAAATTGCTCCATCTCAGCACCCCGCTCTGTATATAAGTCAGCGATTTTTTGATAATCCAAAATTTCTTCTGTCCCAAAAGCGAGGTTATCAATACCCAACTGAGCCAAGATATCCACAGCTCCTTGACCAAAGAAATCCGCCGCCTGAACACTGACTAAAAAGGGCAATTCCACTATCAAGTCTGCGCCATTTTCCAGTGCCATCTGGGCCCGTGCCCACTTATCCACAATAGCAGGCTCTCCACGTTGCATGAAATTTCCAGACATGGCAACGATTTTCAGTCCCTCAGCCTGCTCAAGCAGGTATTTATGCCCATTATGAAAGGGATTAAATTCCGCGATAATACCCGTTATGGTCATGCTAATCTCCTACTTCTGTGCGACAAAAAACCAACGGGTGCTAGTTTCTGTAGGCTCTTTGTCCTCAAAGTCCGCATAGAGTTTGAAGGACTTGAAACCAGCCTGCTCCAGCAAAATATCATAGGTCAAGACCTCATAGGTCCGCTCCTCATGCACTTCATCGTGGCGACTAAAGGAACCGTCAGCCTCCTTGATAAAAAAGGTCAACTCATGCACGATGGAGTGAGGCGCCGCATCCTCATAAGTATCCCAGAGCATTGCAAAATCTTCTGCATTTTCATGATAAGAATAGCCTGGAAAAACTTCATCTGTCTGATAGGTCGAATGCACATCAAAGATAAATACCCCATCTTCGTTGAGGGAATTATATACTTCCTTAAAGACATCCCCTACTTCCACCTCATCCTGCATGTAGCAGATTGAGTCCGAATAACAAGTGACAAAATCATATTGACATGCTTTGGATAAATCCAGCATATTGCCTTCGATAAAATCAATCTTTTGCTTGGCTGAAGCCGCTCTCTTCTCAGCAATCTTCAACATATCCCCACTCAAGTCAAGTCCAGTCACATCAAAACCAGCCTGAGAGAAGCGCACTGATTGAATTCCTGTCCCACAAGCCAATTCCAAGAGTTTCTTTCTCTCCTTGGTCTTAGGCAAGTGACGCAGAGAAAAATCCGTCCATTTATCGTATAAACTATCATCCATCACTGCATCGTAAACAGCCGCAAAGGTTTCATAAGTTGCCATAATCATGATACCAAGAGCCTCCATGGCAAACACCACTCGCCCTTTACCTTTCTATCAATTTTTCTAAAATAAGCAAAGAAACCCAGTTGACTACAACTGAGTTCATCTTCTAAGCAAGAGCTTCTGAAATATCTACTGAATTCGCCTCATGCCATAGCTTCTCTAGATTATAATGGGCACGCATTTCTTCTGAAAAGACATGCACAACGACAGCACCAAGGTCCAGCAAGACCCAGCCTCCAGCCGCATCGCCTTCGACATGACTGCCTTTAAAGCCTGCTTGAGCTACTTTTTCACGGATATTGTCAGCGATAGCATCCAACTGACGGCTATTCATTGAACTAGTAATAACAAAGTAATCCGTCACGCTAGTCAAATCTTGTACGTCAAGTGCGAGAATATCCTCCGCACGTTTCTCATCAGCCGCTTTCACGACTAGTTCTAGTAATTCTTTTTCGTTCATTTAGTCCTCTTTCAAATAGTGCACAAAGACGTTATAGGTTTCAAGTGTTTGGGGATAGATGGGGAATCCCTGATGAGCTAGATGTTCCACGGTACGAGCTGTTTCGTAGGCCACCGCCTTATTAAGCGATAGACTCGCAATCTCACGCGCCACATCTACTCCAGGAAAGGCACGATTATGCTCGATATAGTCTGCTACATAGACAACCTTATCTAGGTCTGTCATCTGACCAGCCCCGACTGTATGGATTTCAATGGCTCGCAGGATTTCCGAATCATGCAAATCCAAATCTTCTTGAATCTTGTAGATACCCACCATGCCATGCCAGACATTATTGTCCCAGTTTTTGAGGTCAGGGTCTAGCTGATAACGGTCAATCAAGTCTAAAAATTCCTGATCTGACAGCTTTTTAGCATAGTCATGAAGAAGGCCTGCAAGACCTGCTTTCTCGACATCAACTCCAAAGCGCTGAGCCAGTTCTATGGCTGCACTCTCCACACCCAAGCAATGGGTTAAGCGTTTTTCAGGCAGAAGCTCTGCCATTTTTTCCAACAAAGCCTCACGAGAGCAGTTGATATAGTCTTGATAGGCCATCAGTAGAGCCCCTCCTTCTCGATGTAGTCTAGCACAGGCTGAGGCAGGAGAAAGTTGGGTTTCCGACCTTGGGCAAGGAAGTCACGCACCATGCTGGACGAGATATCCATGAGAGGCACATCCACCCAGATAACTGGATAGGAAGTCCCTGCCTTGTAGCGTGGGCGCTGAACCCCTACAAACTGAACCATATCGACCAGCTCATCAATTCGGTACCACTTGGGCAGATAGTCTACCATGTCGGCACCGATGATAAAGTAATAATCTGTATCTGGATTCTTCTCAGTTAGAAGCTTCATGGTGTCGTAGGTGTAAGAAATACCCTTGCGCTCAAGTTCAATGGTCTCAATCTCCAAGCCTTCTATCCCCTCGATGGCCAACTCCAACATCTTGAGACGATGGTGTTCTGGAATGGTTTCTTTTTTGTCCACATGTGGAGGCTGATATTCAGGCATGAGCAGGACCTTGTCCAAACCCAACTGTTGTCTTACCTGATCCGCAACAATCAGATGGGCATGGTGAACAGGGTTAAAATTCCCCCCTAAAATCCCGACTTGTTTGCGTTTTTTCTCCTTGATTTCTGGCTCCAACTCTACCTTGGTAAAGGGAGTCAATAATTCGATTGCCATAGGCTAGTCTCCTTTATTTCTCTGTAAAAACAGTTGTTTGGAGTATAGTTTTTAGATTTCTTTGACTTTTTTAGAAATCTTGCGATTTTCTTTCTTGCTAGATTGTTTAAACAAAATCAAGATGCGTCCGATTTTTTGGACAGTATCCACACCAATTTCTTCTTCCAAGATTTCAGCTACTTCGTGGATATTTTCATCTGTGTTTTGCAAGAGAGTAACCTTAATTAATTCGCGTGCGTCAAGTGCTTGGCGAACACTGGTTTTGATTTGGTCGTTGAGTCCATTTTTCCCGATTTGGATGATGGGTTTGAGGGTATGTGCCTGGCTGTTGAGGAAGGCACGTTGTTTTGAGGTTAATGACATAATTTCTTTAAAAGAGTTTCTTTTTATACTTTTCTGAAGTGGTGACGGACGTCAGCAAAGTCCTTCGGATTTTCATGACTAAAATTTGAGCCTAAGGTCTCAAATTTTCCGCAGTTGGTACAATCACTTGTACCAACTAACACCACAGTGAAAAGTATTCTCTATGGGGCTCGCCTTGCTCGCCCGAATTCAGACAACCCTTTCCTTTCTTTGTTTAAATAATTGCTTTTCGTGTGACGACGGCGACGCCTTCTGGTGCCCAGACGGCGACTTTAGCTATGCCTGTTACGCGGATCCAGCCTAGTCCTGAGATGACTAGGTCTGTCTTTTCCTTAATGTTAAATACATGCTGAACTAGTTTTGGGAAATCTTCTTTTTCCTTGCTATTTGGCGGTGTCAGAAGGGTTCCTACATGCTTGTCATAGAAAGCACTAGCTCCTTCTAGCTTGGTTCGGTGGAGTTTGAGTTCATTGTCAAAGAAAGCTGTAAATCCTTGCTTTTCACCTGCAATGAAGTCAAAGCGTCCGAGACCGCCTAGAAACAGGGTTTGTTCAGGATTGAGCTGATAGGTTTTAGGCTTGATTTCCTTTTTAGGGCTGACATACTTAAGGTTTTTGGCCGTCAAGTAGTGGGCCATCTGGTGACGGTGGATGATTCCCGGCGTATCGTAGATATAAGATCCGTCGTCAAGCGGAATCTCGATTTTATCCAAGGTTGTCCCTGGGAAGCGCGAAGTCGTAATGACATTCTGATCACCCGTAATTTCTTGGATAATAGCATTGATTAGAGTTGATTTTCCAACGTTAGTCACACCGACCACATAGACATCGCGGCCCTTACGGTAGTGTTCAATCTTGTCAATGACTTCCTTAATGGCATGTTTGTTTTGTGCCGAAGTTAGGACGACATCAACTGGACGAAGTCCTTCTTCGTGGGCACGTTCCATGAGCCACTGACTAATCTTGCCTGGTTTAACAGACTTGGGCAAGATATCTTTTTTATTTCCAACCAGGAGGACATCATTGCCTGAGACAAAACGTGGCAAGCCTGGGATAACAGAGCCATTAAAATCAAAGATATCAATGACATTGACCACTAAGGCATCACTGTCTCCCACCTCGTGCAAGAGCTTGAGGAAATCATCGTCCGTCAACTGGACATCCGTGATTTCATTGTAGTGGCGGAGACGGAAACAGCGTTGGCAATAGACTTCGCCAGTCTCCAAACCTTTTTCGAGTGCCGACTGGGGAGTAAAACCAAGACCAGCCTTGTCTGTCGTCTGAATGGTTGCTCCACAACCAATACAGAGAATTTCTTCCATAGTTAAATTCCTTTTTTATATGTAATCAGTCCGTACTTTTCAGTAATTTGCTTCATCACACGGCGCTCACGAGCTCGGTTAATCTGCGTTTTGATCGAGTCATGTTGGACCAAGGGTTTGACTAAAATCGAGCGAATGCCTGCACGGTGGGCTGCTCGTATATCTGTCATGAGCTGGTCACCAACCATGACCACTTCGCTTTTCTCATAGTGGAATTCCTTCATGGCACGATTAATCCCAAATGTGAAGGGTTTCAGAGCCCAATAAACGTAATCAATCCCAAATTTCTCAACTGCTCGTTGGACACGTTTTTTGGTGTTATTTGAGACTACGATAATGCGAATGCCCGCGTCCCGAAGGTCATGTAGCCATTGCTTCATCTCTGGCGTCCCATCAGGGTTGTTCCAAGCAATGAGGGTATTGTCCAAATCGACCAAAACAGCCTTGATTCCCTGCGCCTGCAGGCTTGGGACTGTCAGATCATAAACTGCTTCCACAGCAAAATCTGGCATGTAATTTTCAATCGCCATTCTGGCTCCTTTTCTTAACTTTTTTTCGCAATTTTCCTTAGTAACAATGACAAGACAATCCACAACCCAGCACTAGCCAAACTGATGTAGAGCCAAGCATGGGGCTCATCTGTTAAAGGTAGGGGAACATTCATTCCGAAAAAGCCTGTCACTACTGCCAAAACCGCTAGCAAGACTGAAATGATGGTCAAGGTTGTCAAATTATCATTCAGATTATTGTTTAGGATATTGTTGTAAGATGCTGATAGTTGTTGGAGGACTTGAGAAATCAAGTCTGTCATGGATACCAGCTGATATGCCTCAATCATAGCATCATCAAACTGTTCTCTCTCAATCTCGTTAAAACTGCGATAGAGGGCATGCCCTTGGATATGCTCTAGCAACATGCGATTTTGCTTGGCAGCCGCAGTAAGATAAACCATACCGGTCTCCAAGTCGGACAGAGCAAAGAGGTTTTTCTTGGTCGTCCGCTGACGTAGGAGACCATTGACCTCATCCTTACTCTTGTCCATCTGCTCGATGACAGGATAGTAGGCATTGCTGATGATTTCCAGACTGGCAAAGAGAAACTTGTAAATCGAAAGCATGTCATGACTCTCCAGATAACGGGTCATCTGTTCAATGACATAGGCGTTCTTGGTATTACTAATGGTAATCAGGCGACGATGTTCCACGATAAAGGTCATAGGAAAAGCTTCGTAGTATTCCTTATCCTTTTTCAAGTTCAAGACATTGTAGATAAAGGTCACAGTCCCATTTTCACGGTGATAATCCATGTGAGCGCGCTCATTTCTATCCAGCGCGTATTCAATGGTTTCCTTGTCCAAACCGTAGATTTCAGAAAGGTCCTCTAGTTTTTTCAACTTGTCCAAATCTAGGTTAATCCAGGTACAACCATTGCCCAACTGTTTTTCTAAAAACATCTTCTCTCCTTTACCAAACTCTTTCTATTGTACCATAAATCTGCTAAAATTTCAGGCCTGGTCCGTCCGAGAGAAATTGCTGACAACGGTGATATTCCGATTGGGAACGAAGTGCAGAACCTGGTCTTCTCCTCTGAGTTGAGTTGTTCGAATGCCGACACTAACAACCTTGCCCGATACAGTAATAGGACCATTTGTCAGAACAACCTCATCTCCTACATCCAGTTGACGTTCAAAGAGGATGAAAAAGCCATTGATGACATCAGACAGAAAACCTTGGGCTCCCATACCAATGGCCACCCCAGCTATCCCAGCACCTGCCAGCAAACTAGAAACTGGCAAACCCAAAATAGACAAGATACAGTAAAGCAAAAAGAAATAAAGGGTATAATTAAACACATTCTCTAATAAACGTGAAATGGTTTTCTGACGTCCGACATCGTGACGAGACATTTTTAGAGAAGGTTTGACAATTCTCTGCACCATGGTATGGAGCAATTTCTTAGCTATATAAAAGAGTAAAAATAGAAATAACAGAGAAATTAACTTGGTTAAGATATTTTCAATAATCGTTGTAACATCAAGCTTATTGAGGTAGGTTTGAATAAATTCTTTCATAGAAAACTCCTTTCATTTATTATACCATACTTTCACAAGTGATGAATCTCCATAAATATTCAAAAATAATAGCCAAAATAGACAGAAAATTCTTGATTTTAGTTCATATTTATACTATAATCATAAACATTACACAACTAATACTCAATGAAAATCAAAGAGCAAACTAGGAAGCTAGCCGCAGGCTGTACTTGAGTACGGCAAGGTGAAGCTGACGTGGTTTGAATTTGATTTTCGAAGAGTATAAGGAGGTTATTATGAAAAAACTCATTCATGCTTGGAATAAGGCAAGCCTAATCAAACGGATTTTGATTGGTATGCTTATTGGAGGAACCCTAGGACTGACACTTCCTAACATTTCAGGAATTGGTCTACTCGGAGATCTCTTTGTTGGCGGTCTAAAAGCCATCGCACCTATTCTAGTCTTTGCCCTCGTTGCTAACGCCCTTTCCCAACATCAAAAGGGACAAGATAGCAATATGAAAACAGTTATTTTCCTTTACTTAGTGGGAACCTTTGCTGCTGCCCTTATCGCTGTACTAGCAAGTTTCATTGTCCCTGTTGAGATTACCTTAAATAGTGCCAATACAGAAATCGCACCACCAGATGGGATTGGACAGGTCCTCAGCAATCTCTTGCTCAAACTGGTTGACAATCCAGTCAATGCCCTTGTCACAGCAAACTACATCGGTATCCTATCTTGGGCGGTTGTTTTCGGTATTGCTATGAGAGAGGCCAGCAAAAATAGTAAAGAATTACTGAAAACTATGGCTGATGTGACTTCTAAGATTGTCGAATGGATCATCAACCTAGCTCCATTTGGAATCCTTGGTCTTGTCTTCAAAACCATCTCTGATAAGGGAATCGGCAGTCTAGCCAACTATGGAATCTTGCTTGCCCTCTTGGTGACAACTATGTTCTTTGTGGCTCTGGTAGTCAATCCACTAATTGCCTTCCTCTTTATGAAGAGAAATCCTTATCCCCTCGTTTTGAAATGTTTGCGTGTCAGTGGTGTGACAGCCTTCTTCACTCGTAGTTCTGCGGCCAACATCCCTGTCAATATGAAACTTTGCCACGACCTCGGACTAGATCCAGATACCTATTCGGTTTCTATCCCACTCGGTTCTACTATCAACATGGCCGGAGCAGCGATTACTATTAACGTTTTAACCCTTGCTGCAGTAAATACTTTGGGAATCCCTGTTGACTTTGCGACAGCCTTTGTCCTCAGTGTAGTAGCAGCAATCTCAGCCTGTGGTGCTTCTGGTATTGCCGGAGGTTCCCTCCTTCTTATCCCAGTTGCTTGTAGCCTTTTTGGTATTTCTAACGATATTGCCATGCAAGTTGTCGGTGTTGGTTTTGTGATTGGGGTCATCCAAGACTCATGTGAAACAGCTCTCAACTCTTCTACAGACGTCCTCTTTACTGCCGTTGCCGAATACGCAGCAGCCCGTAAAAAATAACTCATAAAGGCAAGCCTGCTCAGGTCTTGTCTTTTACGCTTTTATTCTAACTTACTAGGAAATCCTTATGTCTATTAGCCAACGTACGACCAAGCTCATCTTAGCTACCTGCCTTGCCTGCCTTCTTGCTTATTTTCTCAATCTTTCTTCAGCAGTTTCAGCTGGAATCATCGCCCTCTTGAGCCTATCCGACACCCGTAGAAGTACCTTAAAACTGGCCCAAAATCGCCTCTTTTCCATGCTTCTAGCTCTTGCTATTGGCGTTCTGGCTTTTCACTTGAGCGGATTTCATATCTGGAGCCTCGGCCTCTATCTAGCCCTCTATGTGCCTCTAGCCTACAAGATGGGATGGGAAATTGGCATCACACCAAGTAGCGTTTTGGTTAGCCATCTCTTGGTGCAAGAGTCAACCTCTCTAGACCTTCTAGTCAATGAATTCTTTCTCTTTGCTATCGGTACAGGATTTGCTTTACTTGTCAATCTCTACATGCCTTCACGAGAAGAGGAAATTCATCACTACCATACATTGGTAGAAGAAAAGTTAAAAGATATCCTTCAACGCTTCAAATATTATTTATCCAGAGGGGATGGACGCAACCGAGCACAGTTAGTTGACGAATTAGACACCCTTTTGGAAGAATCCCTCAGACTGGTCTATTTGGATCACTCAGACCACCTCTTTCACCAGACTGACTACCATATCCACTATTTTGAGATGAGACAGCGACAAAGCCGTATCCTGCGAAATATGGCCCAGCAAATCAACACCTGTCACCTAGCTGCCAGTGAAAGTCTGATTTTAGCCCAACTCTTTTCAAAAATTGCAGGGCAACTGAGCCAGACCAATCCTGCTTCTGATTTACTAGATGAAATCGAACGTTATCTGACAGTCTTTCGCAACCGAAGTCTGCCCAAGACAAGAGAAGAATTTGAAACCCGCGCCACCCTTCTCCAACTCCTACGTGAAGCCAAAACCTTCATCCAAGTAAAAGTTGACTTTTACCAAAAATATGGACAGTAAAAAAGAAAACTTCAGACCAATCACAAAAGGTGAATATCTGAAGTTTTCTTTTATTTGTAAGTTATTACCATAAATGTTAACAGTAAAACGAATAAAGCCAAACTCACCAATAAAGTGAGAACCTTGACCAAGGTATTGCTCTGCCAGTAGCTTGGTTTACCAATATTACTAGTGGCATCCATGGAAAATAGTTGATTTTGACGAGGTTGTATGGTTACCAATACAATCAAAGCAAGAGAGAGGATAATAGCTAAAACAATCAGAATATCAGTCATAGGCCTACCTCAAAATCCCTAGCAAGGTAAAGAGTAAACCAATCAGAATCATTAAACCCAAGATGAGTGAAAAAATCTTACTAATCTTTTCCCCTCGGGTTTCTTTTTCTTTCTTGATCGGTTTTTGTTTCAACTCTTCCATACGACCTTCAACGTCTTTGTAAAATAAATCTTCGTCTGACATGTTAGCCTCCTAAAACGGTTTGCATGGTTTCCTGATATCGCACCAAGTCAACATAATTTGCATGTTGGCCTTGTTTACCCAGTGCCTGACGCATTTGATCAACATCTGAAAGGGCCAGTTTAATGGTCTCAACCAAAGCAGAAATCTCACTACTTTCAAATAGATGGTCTGGAGCGATATAAAGTCTATTGTGTACCGTTTGGTTGAATCCAAGAATCAAGAGATTGTGTTCAAAGGCTTGACGCACTGCCTGCAGCAACTCATTGCTGTAATTGATATCCAAGTAAATATCTGACAGTTGATACAGCTCCTGAATCTTCTGTGGACTAGCGTTCTGATAAAGGACCACATTAGGATAGCGAAGCATGTCTAAGAGCTTAGAAGACATCTCTGTCACCGCTGCGATACGGAAAGTAACATCAGGCAAGGCTTCTACGATTGCTTCTACTTGCTCAATCTGATCTGAATTAGTCAAGATTAAGGCATCTCGTCTTAGGAAATTATCGCGTTTAAACTGGTAATGGTAACCCAAGTGCACAAACTGATCATGGTATTTCTCATCAGTCAACTCTAAAGCGCGCTCATAAGTCGCCTTGTTGGGAATAATGATTTTCTTAGTACGCACATCATCATTTTCCAAAATCAACTGCATATTGCCTGGAATAGCATCATAAAGAGGTTCCTGCCAAACCAGGATATCTGAGCCAGATTTATCTGGATGATGGAAGGAAACCAAGAAAGAAGTCGCTAGAGTATTAAAGATAAGCTGACTTGTATCTATTTCCAAATCTTGCAAAAAGAAGGTGATAAATTCAACCTTAGTTGCAAAGTAACGCATGGACTGACCAGGTAAGGTCAATAATATATCGCCCGTCACATGGTTTTCAAGTAAAACTTCCTGACCATTGACATCTTGGTAAACCGTCATCACCGGCTCACTATCTGCGCTAAAGGTTGTTGTAGCAAAGCAAGCACCAAAGCGATTATAATGATCAACTTGACGGACTCGACCTTCCAGGTCTTTCCACTCTACCTGTTTTACCAAGCGAGCCTGCATTCCATCAGCATAATGAATAAGAGCTCTCTCCTGCGTCATATCTTCAATACGAGCAGACTGATTATTGCCTGAAATTTCCCAAAAAGCTGGAACAGGGACTTGGTTGAAATAGAGAGGTTTTCCCTTTTCATAGCCTAGATAATAGGTAAAAGGAGAAACCAGACCATCAGGCAAAAAACCATCTGCATCGATGACCACTCCAAGTTGAGAAAGACCAGTAGCGACTAGACTTTCATGTAAATCTCGACTTTCCTGACTATAACGATCATAAAGTTCAATCATGGAGCACCTCCTTTACTGTTTTTTTCCACTTTTCTAAAATTTCTTCGGTTAAGAAACCTTCTGCAATTTGATAAGAATGGGCACGCATAGCTTCCAAACGATTTTCTTGATACAATTGACAAATCTTAGCTGCATAAGCTTTCTTGATCTGGTCTTCCACATGGTCAGATGAACTTGGAATCAGATAACCATTTTGCCCATCTTCTATAAAGGTCTGATTACCATAAGGCACATCAAAACCAATTAGAGGAAGGCCTGAACCAATAGCTTCCATCAAGGTCAAACCAAAGCCTTCGCTGGTTGAAGCCGTCAAGTAGACCTCATACTGGCTATAAATCTGCGAAAGTTCCGCATGCCCCTTGAGTTGAATATAGTCCTCTGCCTTATGACTAGCAATAATTTCTCTAAGCAGAGAATCTTCTCCACCGCTACCATAAATATCAAAGGTTAATTCAGGAATTTCCTTACGAGCTTCAATAACTGCCTTGACCAACCAATCAATGTGTTTTTCTTTGGCAAGACGTGAAGCAGTAATCAATGAAAAAGGCTTACGTCCTTGACTTGACTCAGTCAAGGAATCAATACTACCTACAGGAATGGTAACAATCTTTGGTTGATGCTGAGTATATTTGGCAAATTGATCTTGTAGAACTTCCTTTTGTCTATCAGTAGACACTATAAAGAAGTCAACCTTATCTGCATTGGTAAACTGATAGTCATAATAGTTATTCCAAAGGATGTAATCCTCATTTGTAGCATTTTCACTATAATGCTCCGCGTGAACGACTACCGCTAGATGCGCTACTTGTGCTTCCTCAAACACAACCTGTCCAATACCTGTCTCTCTATCCAGAATGACCAAATCAGACTTGTTCAAATTCAAGGATTTCATAAAAGCACGCATGAAAGCTGGTTTCCCATAGAAAATCTTATCCTTAAAACGATAAATTTCTTCCTTCCCTTGATTCATCAAGATATCATAGGCTGGAGTCCCATCTTCATTGTAAAAAGTTCGTTGGCATAGGACCGCAACATTGTCCTTGGGAGCAAAATATTCGCTACAATAACGCGTATAAGAAAAGTAATCCTTTCGAATCAAATTTCCTTTAAAAACATACTCTACATACTGGACCAAGTCCTTGTCCTCATCAACCAAATAACAGGTAACAAACTTATCTTGGTCAGAAAAGAAGACACGCAAAACCTTGCCATTCTTTTCTCTACGACTTTCAACACCGTCAAACTTAGACAAAACATCCTCAACCGTCACGCTAGTCGGTGCAAGCTTGATATCTGTAAAGTAATTATAAAGCCAGATAACTTGCTCATCATCAAAACCAATATTGGCTGTTAAGTGCTGAATGTTATCCGCTAAGATCATATCTGTAAAGATAAATTTAGAGGGTAAATTCAAACTTCGAAAAATACCAGCACGGTAGGCTTGGGCGTATTCAACACCGCTACTAGCCCATCCAAGTCCTAAATTTATATTATAAATTGTCATATTTTCTCCTCTTATGGAAAATGAGTCATAATCTCACCCTTAGAAGTGACTTCAACCAAGCCCATCAGGAGATTACGAACCATATCCGCACGGATTTGTTCTTTCATAGCTTCAAATCCCGCGTAGGCTTCTTGATAATACTCTACAATCGGGTTTTTCTGACTAGCAGACTGACCACCTATAGCCATAGATAACTGTTGTAGATAGTCTACCTGCTCTACCCAGTTGTCATCAATAGCCTTGAGCATGGAGAGTCGTAAAAACTGTTCATACAAGTCGTGTTTCTCCAGTAATTCCTTCTTTTCAGAGAGTTCTCTATTCACAACTTGTTGAATAAAGTTGCGGACTTGTTTCTGATTAGATAGGTCTAGATTATCTGGAATTTCCTTAACATGGAAACTGATATTGGTAACAATAAAGTGAAACAGTAATTCACGACTGGCATAGTGTTCAGCCGCTACCGCTTCTGTATATCTCTCAATGATATCCACAACTACATCTTCTAAGTCACGAGAACCATCTATTAGACGATTGCGTTCCTTGTAAACCATATCACGTTGGATATTCATGCTCTCAGCATACTCTAAGGTCTGACGACGTGCCGAACGCCCAGCACTATCACTGGCATGCTGAGCTCTTTCAACTAATCTCCGATACTTGCGTCCCTTAAGAATCTCTGGTTGTGTCATATCTTTAACTTGGTAATCTTTGTACTTTTTATGCACCCAAGAAGGACCAAATTTCTTAATAACATCGTCCTCTAAGGATACAAAAAACTTACTCATCCCAGGATCTCCCTGCCGGCCAGAACGACCACGGATTTGAAGGTCAATCCGCTGACTCTCCATCCGCTCTGTTCCAATGACAATCAATCCACCAAGCTCAGCAACTCCCTTACCAAGCTTGATATCTGTACCACGTCCTGCCATAGATGTTGCAACTGTTACTGCTCGCATCTGACCTGATTCAGCGATGATTTGGGCTTCACGCGCAGCATTATTGGCATTGAGAACATTGTGGGCAATCCCTTCACGAAGCAAGAGCGATGAATAAAGCTGAGACATTTCAACTGAACCGACAAAAACCAATAAAGGATTCCCCTTAGCATGGTATTCTTTGATGTATTCTAAAGACGCATAAACTTTCTCCGGTAAAGTCACATAGAGATTATCTGGATAATCAATCCGTTGCTTAGGACGATTGGTTGGAATCCGAATAACGGCCATATTATAAGTCTCAAGAAATTCTTTTTCTGCTACCTTTCCTGTCCCCGTCATACCAGATACTTTTTTAAACATCTTAAAAAGACTTTGATAGGTGATGGAGGCCATTGCCCTCGTTTCAGGAGACAACTTCACGTGTTCCTTGGCTTCAATGGCCTGATGGAGACCTCCCTGCAATTTGGTCATTTCCATTAAACGACCAGTCCCCTTATCCACCAATACCATCTCATTTCCACGAATGATATAGTCCTTGTCTTTAGTATAAAGTTTATGGGCTCGAATCGCATAAACTAAATGACGAGCAAAGGACGCATGTTCTTCCTTATATAAATTATCAATTCCTAGGAAACTTTCAGCAGACTTGGCACCCTTAGTAGTAAGCCAGATCTCCTCCTTCTCCTCTTTGAAAATATAATCTTCTCCCTCGACCAGCGTTGTCACCAGTGTATCAATGATTGCATAGTAATTAGACTGAACACGGGGAGAACCCGCAATAATCAAAGGAGTTTGTGCACTATCAAGCAAGATATCGTCAATTTCATCAATGATGACATAGTTAAAAGGTCGCAAAAACTTACCTTCTTCATTAGAAGCCAGATTATCATTTAGGTAATCAAAACCTAAATTACCATTGGTTGTGTAAATGATATCCGAAGCATAGATCAGTTTCTTTTCTTCTGCTTTCATTTCCTTCTTTGGATCCCCTGTAAATGGGACCCCAATAGTCAAGCCTAGGAAACGATAAACTTGGCCCATTTCCTCTGCATCCCGCTTTGATAAATACTCATTAGGCGTAACAACCATCACACCTTGACCTGAAAGAGCGTTCAAATAGACCGGCATGGTGGCTGTTAGGGTTTTACCTTCACCTGTATTCATCTCAGCAACATTTCCGTAGTGCATGACAATAGCTCCCATGACCTGAACATCATAGGGGAACATCCCTAAAATCCGCTTGTCTGCTTCACGCACCACTGCAAAAGCTTCTACTAAAAGGTCATCTAGACTTTCTCCCTTGGAAAGACGCTGACGAAACTCCACTGTTTTAGCGACCAATTCTTGATCTGAAAGAGAGGACATCTTGCCTTTTAAGGTATTGATCCTCTTTAAAATATTTTTCACTTTCCTAAGCTGGAAATCTTGACTGAATCGTCTAAACACTTTTTATCTCCTTGATTGAAAAATCATAAAAGGTTAATTCTTGAAAACCAGCACTCAAAAGGGAAATGCGATAAGTATAGGTATCCTCTGGATAAGTAAAGGTAAACTCTCTTGCCTTTTCAACTTTTTCTTCCAATACATCCTCATAACGATTTAAGAAGATCAGTTTGATATAGACACCATTCTCAGGTTGACAATCAAAATGCATCGCTAAATGATATTGATGATTTCTTTTGAGTAAAGGAAGTTGTGGCTGGGTCCTAGCACCTTGGTAATTAACACTAGAAAACCAAGTCTTCAAAACTTCACCAGATGGCAGGAGGGGGTTATATAAACGCACACTCTTGTCTGGGTAGTAGGATACATTTGAACCGTACATATAGGTCCCACCTATCTCACCCCAATAAATAGTCTCTCTCTGCGTGATAATCATTCTTTTTCCCTTCCAAAACCACTTGCTAGTACCATCCGATAAAAGTGGATAAACCAAGCAACATTGGTACCTGTATCATCATTGTGTCGTCCAGCAGTTCCTTTAGACAAAATCTTTGCACCCGTATTACACAAATAAGTAACTAGCTTCTCATAAGCCTGAGGATCCATTTCTTCATCCTTCATATAGGACAAACCAAAGGTTGTCTTTGAAAAATTTGCTTGTTTAAAGATTTTCCAAAAACGCTGATCCAGCTCTGTCATATCTTGAAAACTTGTCCCACCTGTATGGTGAATTAAACAATCAAAAGCTAAGTTAGAGACACCTGGTGCGTCCAAACGTCCACGACCAGCTATGGTTCCTAAGTTTGCCAAGGGCTTACCAACTATGATAGCATGAGGTTCAAAAGAAGCACCATAATAAAGAGCCGGAAACGTTCCCATAGAAAGGCCTGATAAAATCAAATCCTTGCGATCAAAGCCTAAATAATCAAGATAGTGAGCAATCGTATCTTTAACTTTTCCCTCTAGCTCATCGGTTCCTAGATAAAAAGCTCCCCCCTCTAAACGTGGATCAGAAAATAAAATAAAGGGACATCCTAGGGTTTTCATCATAAAATAGCCCTCGAATCCTTCTGCAGGTCGATAACCTGCAAAATAGACAGCCAAAGGCGGTTTAAAATCACCTGGATGGAAGAAATAGTTTATTTCATCACGCTTAGAATCATGTAGGATATTTCCACCAAGTACAAACTTACCAAATTGTTTTCGACTCCAACGTTGGTGAAGATTACCTAGTTTGATAGTTCCATTGCCTCTTGCTTCAACAGATATCAAGAGAAAGTAATCTCCATCTCGACTATCCATAACAAGTGCTTGCTCCAAGTCTTTTTCAGACACTATTGTCTCTTCAAAAACATCATCAACAGAACCACTCCATATTTTACGGATGACCAAACGAAAGTCACAATTTCCTTGCTTTTCATATTCAAGCCACAACTCAATAGGAAGTGTTTTGTAAACTACTATATTATAAGCCCAATAGGCAAGTTGAGAAAAATCTTGACCAAAACCACCTTCCAAACTCACATAATCCAATCCTTGATAAGAAATAGCTCCCGTAAAATTTGGATTCACTTGTATCGTCGAAGGAAAGAGTTTGTCACCATACCCACCGCCAAAAAGCGATTTACTCAAATCATTGATTAATTGTTGGGGACTTGAAAAATCAATTGCTTGTGCACATCGTTTTTTTAGAAAATCCACAACCTCTCTATCATTTATTTGTAGATTCTGGTCATAGAACAAAGTATAAGGTTCAAAATATTTTACAAAGGAAAATAAGTCTTTAGCATACTGACCATCTTCTATTAAAACTGCATGAAAACGGCTAATATCCTCTTTTTCTATTATTTCACGAAGGGCTTTTGATGAGTTTGGGTAAAAATGATACCAAGTCATATTTTCAGGTATGTCATAGTGATTTTCCCAATTGGCAAGTCCTATCTGTAAAATATTAAGTTCCTTTGACATTTTTAACCTCCTCTATCCATTTCTCTAATTTTCCAAGAAATTGTTGTCCAGTGTGCTCCTTAATCTTATCAATCGAATAAATCAAGGCCTGATTCCATTCTTTTAGTCTATCTGTATAGTAGCGTGCAGCCTTTGAAAACTCTGTCACATCTGAAATCAAATAACCATTTTTCAAATGTTCCACATAGACGGTTTCAACCAGATTAATTTGAGGAATTCCCGCACTAATACCTGCTATTTGAGTATAGAGGTGCGGTTGTTTATTCAAATCCACAATCAAACGAACAAACTCTAGTGTCTTAATCAGATCCAACTCATCATTCATATTGACAAATTGAAAACGAAGTTCTTGCTCCTGGTTTTCCTCTAGGGGATTTTCTGCACCACCATAATCTAGACCTTTTTCTAAACTATCAGTATGGATTTGTCCCTGAATAATTTCATTGACAAGAGTTTCCACTTCTTCAATTTGGTTCTGACTAGCAGCATATGCTCCAAAAATCACCTCAGTATCCTTATTTTCAGCGACAAAGGCCACGACTTGAAATAGAGCTTGGTTATCAATTTCCTGCTCAAAATCCAGTTGATAGTATATGATAGATTCTTTCTTAGTTTGGCTTCTCCCCAATCGTAAGCGGGTGTCAAAAGATGATAAATGATAAAATTGATGCATTCGTTCAGGATACAACTCCTGCAACAATCGTAAACTATCCTCTCTATCCACCAAAATCAAATCAGACTTTTCAAAAGTTAAATCTAAATCTCTAAAGGTATCTTGAGGATTACGTCCAATGAAAAGACTCAATAGTTTCGGATTTTCTCTTGGTAAACGGTCTAATACAAACTGGTCATGGTGAGAATGAGAAGGGATGATAAAAACATCCTTTTCTCTCACATACTTTTGTAGATAGTTATCAAGGAACTCTGCCACTAGCTGACCCATATGGGAGTATTCCAGCATTTTAAACCGATAACTAAAAATCGGATTGACTTCTACCTGTCCGCCTTCTTTTAAACGCTCTCTGAATTGCCACACTCCCTTGGGATTCAAATATTCTTGATAAGCGGCTTGCCCATCTTCAAAAAAGACAACACTTGATACAAACCCACGATCATCCATAATATAGTGCATATGTACTTGTCCATTCGGTTCAAAATACTGTATATCACTGATGAACCCTTCAACCCCATGTTCAACCTTAGCAAATTTCTTCCTATTTTTTTGAACAATAATTGTAAAGGGACTATAAATAAATTCACAGTCATTATCCCACTCAATATCTCTAATGGTTAAAACTTGGGTATGGAGATTATGAAAATCTTGCATAACATCAAAAATAGAATATGTTTCTGTTTCCAAAACCCCATGCCTATGTAAAAAATAACGCAAATGAGGCTGGTAAGCTAATACTAATAGACGAGAATCTATATCTTGCTCTTGAAAAATTCGAATCTGATGAAAGGTATCATCAAATTCAAAACGAAAATGAGAAAAATACCATGGAGTGATATTGGTATGCCATTTTCTTTCTGAACCATACCAAGCTGGAATAAAATAATACATAAAAGTCTCCTAAATCAAGGGTTTATAGGTTTCATTTAACCGTAGAGCCTTGACCTCGTCTCGAATCGTAAAAATCATGCCTCCAAACATCATAAACAAGCCTGGAATCATTGCTAATCTTAATAACTTTTCATCATACAAAACAAAAAGCATGGGACCACCTGCCATAATCACATTAAAGAGACCACCTATGACTGAGAAACGAAGGACCAATCTATTAATAAATCGACTAGTGTCCTCGCCTGGATAAATTCCATAAATGTATTCTCCAGATTTTTTCATGCGATCTGCAATCTCTTCACCATTCATAGTAACAAATGCAAAAATGATACTAAATAAAAATAAAACCGAAATATAAACATAGACCCACAAAGGTTTTCCAATCATAAATTCCTTTGATAAAGCCGCTAGCCCTGAATGATTAGGGAAAATAAATCCCAACAAGATGAACAGATAAGCTGGTACACTAAGAAAACTCATCACATACATATAAGGCATCCCACCTGCAGGATTCAACATGATTTCGAGATAAGAATAGCGTTTAAAACGATTGTGTAAGCCAATTTTATTAACAGGAACCAAATAGCGAGCTCGATACATAATGGCAAGTAAATAAGAAAAGACAACGGTTAATAAAGCAAGTAACACAATAATCCCTGTTGGAATATGAACCGTTTGAAATGTTTCAATAACATCCTGAGGGATATTTAAAACAATACTGGATAGGAGGATTACAATAGACCCCCCAACCCCCATACTAGCATTTAAATCTGATAACCAAACAAGAAAAAATGTTCCTGCTATCAGCAACAAGGTATTCATTAAAACAACCAAAATTGCCGAATAGGAGGATTGAACTGGTAAGCTCAAGCTAACTGCCAAGGATTGAATAACAGCAATTAGCAAGGTCAGATACATTTTTCGACGATCTTGAATTTCAATCGCTGTAGAACTTAGCCCCAATTTTTTAGAATATGAAAACATCTGCCACAAAATCATAGCTGACATCCAAGGGGATAATCCTATAGAAAAAAGCGATAAACTTCTTAGGTTTCCACCTGTTAGGGCGGCTGAGAAGGCTAGATAGGCTGTTGAACCTCCTAAAAAATCTTTACTATTTAGGTCAACAAAAGGGAGAGTAATACGACTTCCCAATACATAGATAAACAGTAGAAATAAGGTAAATAGTCCTTTTTTTACTGCTATTGACGAATAAATCTTAGTCACAAAATACTCCCCTTACCTTCATTGTTTGTGATCTGGTAAACAACAATCTTTTTATTTCAACTTTTACTATTTCTTTGTTCTGCTTCAAAAAAAAGCTTCAATCTAAAACAAATATCTTTATATTCCTCAGTATCTGTTAATTGATGGTATTCTAAAGTTTGCTTATAATCTTTTAAAAGATTGACAAATCGAATACGTAAAACAGAAACATCCAAACCAGCCAAGACACAATCCGATATTTTCTTAGAAAACACTTCAACAATATCTCTTGCCCAAGAAAGATCAAATTCCGTTCTCATGATACTTCCTGAACGTCTTCTATAGAGATAGAGATTATCGTTTATAAAGACGATTTTAGACGCTAAAAGATAAAAGCGATGCATGGTTGCTTCATCATCGAAGCGGCGACCATTTGAAAAGTGAACTTCATTAAATAATTCTTTTTTAATCAACTTAAATGTCGGTAATATAAAGGCTGAGCTATTGAATTTCCAATCTCCTGCTTGACGGTTCATAATTTCTTGTATAGATAGTTCTTCGACACAAAAATCTTGCCCCGTTACATAAAAATAAAAATTCCCATCACTTTCGTCATAATTATAGTAATTTCCTATAACAACATCTGCATTCTTTTCTTGAACTTGTTGATAAAGAGTTTCAATCATATTTTCTTTTACAATATCATCGGAATCAACAATCGTGATATATTGGCCTCTAGCTTCACGCAGACCTACATTTTTAGCTTGTGCTGCTCCCTGATTTTCTTGATGAAACACTCTGACACGCTCATCTTGCATCATAAAAGTATCACAAATTTCCCCAGAATTATCTGTAGAGCCATCATCAACTAAAATAATCTCTATATTTTGATAGGTTTGCTTTAGAATATGCTCGACACACTCCACCAAATATTTTCCCGTATTGTATATCGGCACCACAACACTAATTAATTCGCTCATTATTTTTTAGCCTCCAAATATGTCAATAAATCTTTATCTAGCCATTCACAGGAGTAACTCGTTTATCAACATGATTTACTTGTCTGTCATATAATTTCTGATTGCGTCAACTAACTCCCAGGGAGCTTGATTAGAGTAAAGTCCAGCATACTGACTATTCGAAAGTTCTTGATATCTACTGCTTTCAAAACTAAGCATCGGTTTATTGTATTTCTTCACCAAATCATAAACATATACTAGCTTTTGATCTAAATTCAAATCCAAATAAATATCTGAACTCTTTAGAATTTTTCTACCAAAATAGGAAAAGAATTAGGAAAAAGGGTCACATTTTGATACTTAGATAATCTTTTAACTCATCCGACATAAAAGTATGGCGACAATATAAAAATGTACTTCTGGTAGTTGTTCAACTAGATAATCAATTTTTCTACACACCAAGAATTTGTCAAATTCATACAAGTTAATTTTGGTTTATAAATATCTGCAGAATAAAAAACACCCTCTTCTTTCCAGCTAGATACTATATAACTCCATTCCATAAAAGAGTATTTCCACCACTCTTCTCTCAAACGTCCAACAGAAAACTGCTTCCACGGTTTATCAGGAGAAATATAGTGCAAAATTTTTGGAGAAGGTGTTAATGGAATTTCAAAAATAAAAGCATGATTCTTTTCAGCTGCACCAGCATCAAAACCTATTTGAAAATTATATTTATCCTCAAGCAGGCTATACTGTTCTTTAAACAACATATTTAAAATTGATTGATCCCCCTCCTTGACATTCTCATGTTCTTTTTCTGTTAATTCAATTAATTTTTGTCGAATAGTTTCAGATTTCCATTTTTTGTTGTTAATCAAGAGAACACCAGCATTGAAGCCGACTCCAGCTCCAAAGCAAGAACGAGCTGCGCCCAAATAATTTTCACCTAAATCTAATTCAAACAAATCGGTCAAATCACCAGTCACAATCAAATCGCTATCTAGATAGAGAACTTTATCTTCTGTTACAAAATCTGGAATAAAATAGCGTGCAAAGGTCATATGATTGATATGAGGTAATTTATTAGACCAGTTCATTTTATACTGTGAACCAATCAACTTGCAATCAATCAAGTCGCCTCCCATCTCTTGTAAATATATTCTTATTTGACTAAACCATTCCTGGGGAATGTCCTGATTGAGCAAATAAATTTTCAAATGACTATTGTGTCTACAGATTGATTTCAAAGCTGTTTCTATTTGACGAATATAAGCGTAATCACCTGCAAATACTACTGCACGTTTGGTATTTCCCATTTTAAATCCTTATCATTTATTCTAACTAACACTATTTTTATCCTACATAAATTAAAGCAAATAGATTTTTTTATCATCTTTACATAAAATCAAAATCACTTTATTCACTTACTTATCAAGTAAACATAATGTTTCCTTAATCCATTTCATCGTATCTGTTGATGATAGATCTTTATCTTCAAGCTCTTTTTTTCTTAATTTTAACAGGGATACAAAATTGTCTACGTATCGACCGACATCTATTTTTCGAGCAGCAAGAAGAGCTATAAAATTTTCACGTTGCTGTAAATCACACCTGATCTTAAGTAAACTAAAATGTCTCGTCGAGCCTTCACCTATTCTATAAACATAACTATCTCTATTGATATAGACAGATTTAGGTGAGATTAGATAGATTTTAAACCAAAATTCCATGTCTTCACCTAAACTAGTTAGAGAATTAAAACGAATATTCCCCACAACATCTTTTCTTACTAACTTTCCACTTACAAAACGATATGAATGATCGAAAGAATCCAAATCAATTAATTCATTGATTAATTCTAGATGATGAAAGACTCGTTTATCGTAACCTCGTTGAAAAGAATGAACATACCAAGTATTATCTTTCATAGAAAATCTTTTATATGTTGAAATGGAGACTGACGCAGATTCGGATACTAGAGCAGAATATAGAACTTCTAAATAATCTTCCTCAACCCAGTCATCTGAATCAACAAAAGTTAAATAATCACCTCTGGAGTATTCAATCCCCAAATTACGAGCAGAGGAAACTCCGCCATTTTCTTTCCTATAGTAATGAAAACGAGAGTCACTCTCTGTATATTCCTGACAAATTCTTCCTGAATTATCTGTAGAACCATCATCAATCATAAGCACTTCAAAATTTGTATAAGTCTGTTTAACAAGACTTTCCAAGCAAACTCCAATATAACTTTCAGTATTATAAACTGGAATTATAACACTAATCAAAGATTCCATACATTTCACCTACAATCTTAAAATTATAGAATAAATCTTTATTTATCTAGCAATATAGTTGTCGGGCAGTCTCTATGTAAATCTTGAAAAATTTCCATCAAATTCCTGTTCATAATAGACTCATTTTTATTAAAAATATCTATTTTATAGAGAGATACCCACATGAATTTCTTTATTTTTCTAAAAATGTTCAATCAAAATTGAGAACTTATTAATCATACTTATAAGTTATTCTAAAATCCTTGCAACAATCTGATTGTTATAGGTTTCATCCTCAATGAATTCAATATCTTGATCGAAATTATGTTCAGCAGTATGTTTATGAGAAAATTTAACCTTGGTTTTAGCTCCCATCTTCATCCACTCATACTCTGAATCAATATGGCCAATATCTAGGACCCTATATCCCTTCTTAAAAAGATTATAGGATAAAATTTTAGCTGTAGGGCCAAGCATACATAAAATAAGACGATTTTCAGCATACTGTAATACCGCTTCTTGAATCTCTTCTATGCGCGAAAAAGCATTATGAGATGGACAAATAATCCGCTTCACAGATTTGGCCTTATCGAATAAATCATTTCCAACCCCTGAGCGAGATGTAATTCCTTCTACAATAAGAATGTCTCGATTCTCCCAAATACTCTTTAACTTTTCAAATTGACCTTTTGCTTTGCTTTTATCTTCATAATCAATGTATGGTCGAGATACAAATGTTGTCCCATACCAATCTGCTCTAGCTAATTCTACATAATCTTTTAAATGATGCTCTAAATGTCCCTTCCAGAAGGCTTCCGCTGCTGATGTAAAATTAGAGCGTTCAGAAAAAACATTTGGTAAACCGATAACTAATTTCTTATCACTTTGAAAAGAAATAATCTCTTTCAACTGACTTGCAAGATTCTCATCATATACTTGATAAGGGATAGATTTCCCTAACATTAAATCCATCTCTCCATCTCCAAAGCGAATAATAGAAGATTTGTTTTCTATTACATAATCTAGAGTTTGATCGATATCCCTAACAATAATCGCTGGTGTTCTTGCTTTGAATGTTCCAGAAATAAGATTTTTAATATCTTCTACCATACGTTCAGGTGATTTTGAAGAATATATCTGTTGTTCAAAAGAGCCATGTTGGGTACTATCAAAAGAGAAGATGATTTTATTCCTTTCATGAGCTGACTTCACAATATCATGTGTCGAATGACCACAGCTAATGTCCAAATACAAGCCCATTCTTACTTTTAATTGTTCTAATTTTTCTGACGTTATAGCCGGATGTAAACGAATATTTTGATAGTTATTTTGTAGTTCATATAACTTAGGCCCCATATCTGTCCAAGCTGCGATATCAAAGATAACATGTGGAAGGTATTGAGCTAAATAGTCTAATTGTTCAATGTCCTGTGTATCAGTAAATATTAAGCAATGAAATGTCTCCTGATTATAATCTTTTAAAAACCGAAAATGACTAGCATAGTCTTTGATAGCTTCTATCATTAAATTGATATTTTCTTCATCAAATACTATTTGATCATACATTCCATGCTGTGTATTAGAAAAACTTAAGATAGGAATCCCAAAGTTACGAACATCTCTCAAGATACTTCCAACTTCCGCCCCTTGATGTATATCCAGATAAATATCCACTTTTCTTTTCATTTTTTCCAATACAGGAGGAACAATCTGTGGATGCAATCTCACATTATCATATACAGCTAACCTTTTTAGCTTATCTCCCATATCCGTCCAAGCAGCGATATGAAATACCACTTCTGGAAGCGCTGTAACTAACTCCTCTATTCCTTCTAAATCTTGGGAATTTGTTAAAGTTAAACAAGAAAATCCCTTATCTAAAGGCGATATTAGTTCAAACTCTCCTAAATGATGTTGTAAGATTTTAGTCCATTCCAAATCATGAAATTCCCACCATAAATCACGGTAACGATTGGCTATCAAGGTGGTCCATGGCTTTCTGTAAGTCGTAAAATGAATCACAACTGGTTTATCATTAAAAGCCAGATGTTCCTGCCAATTATTATATAATGCCACAACATCATGCCCTACTTGTAAATTATAAGCTCGATCTAGCTCTAACCAATCATCTTGTAAGACCTGATTAAATATCGTTTGATTGCCATTAAAATGCTCAAAGCGACCTTCTTCAACTTCCTTTGTTGTTATTATAGACTGTTCAATTAGTCGTTCTTTTAATTCCTCTTGACGCCATTTTTTATTGTTGATTAGTAGTACGCCAGTATTGAAACCTTGACCATTTGCATATCTAATCGCCGCGACATAATGTTCTCTTACATCCTGCTCAAATAGACTGTCTAATTTATCATTAATAAGTAAGTCACAATCCAAATACAACACAGTATCTTCTTGTATATAGTCTGGAATAAAGTACCTAGCATAGGCAATACTGCTAATATGAGCTTGCCTGGTCCAATCCTGAAAAACAGCCTGCTCTGGTAACTTCACATCAATAATATCGCTACCTAACATGCGAGCTATTTTTCGTGGTTTTCGAAACCAATCTGGCATGATATCTTGATTTAAAATATAAATCTTTACATCTCGATTGTGGTATAGAATAGATTTTATGGTTGTTTCTAACTGCCTAGTGTAATTACAATCACCTGCTAATACAATTGTTTTATTCATTTCATTTCCTTAGTTAATTCCCAAGTGATAGATTGCATCTACCAGTAGCTTTTTAGTGAAATAGCCCTCTTTTAACAAATAACTAAAGGTTTTTATCCGATTCGTCATTTCTTGATATTCTTGTAGATTCATTTTATCAACTATCTCATGAACCTCTTCCAGACTATCCGCCATAAAGCCCAAGCCTTGATCTACTATAAATTTAGCAGTTGACAAGCTACTTGGTACAATGACTGGAATGCCCGCTGTCAAATAGGTACTAACCTTATGAGATATATTCAAGGTATAGTATTGGTTGCTTTCTCCATCATTCTGATGAGTTCCCCAGACAAGACCAAATCCACCTTTTGATAATTCTAGCAATAGTTCCTCATCTTTTTTCCATCCTACAATGCTAAGATTTCTGGCATTGGAACTTGCTTCTCCTTTATTTGAAAATACTCTTAAAGGCGTATCTTGAGACCAATTTTGTAAGTCTGGAAAACGCTCTAAACTTCCTGCAAAAAAAATCTCTTTCTTAAAGGATGGGGTATAAAGTGACAAATCATGAGGATGATCCCACATACCTTGAATGAGAATCTTCTTAGTCGTCAAGCCTTCTTCAATCAGTCGTTCTTTCATCTGTTCAGATGGAACAATCAAAACATCCGATAGATTATACATGTACATATACTCTTTCATGAGATAGTAGTTACTATCAAACATAAGGGGAACAACATCATGAATAAAACAAACAATCTTTACTTGCATATCCTTTAATTTGTCAAAAAAGATACGATCGAATTCAAAGCCATTCCATGTTGGAGACTGAAAGACTAATATATCTCCAATAGAGATACTGGCCATAATGCCATCCAGACGCTTATTCATTTCAGATGAACTATCTGAAGCGATATTGTAAAAATAAATACCAACTTCTCTAAATCCCAATTGACTGGCTATTTTTTGAACAGCATTTTGCGCTAAGATAACCGTACTATCACCAGCCATGCCGTATAAATTCGTTAAATGTAATTTCATATTTCTTATCTTTTAAAAATTCACTTTAAGAATAGAAAACTCTTTTTCTTTAATCTGATTTTTAGAATTTCTATTATAGCAAGTTTAAATAATGATTATGATTTTGTTTCATATCAACAGCTATCATTTTTATTTAAAACAATGATATTATTTCCTATAAATTTCTATGTATTTCTTGATACATCTGTATAGCATTTGAATTTTCTAAACCTACCTTTTCCTGCTCATTTATTCTAAATTGAATGAACGATTTCAAATTTGAGATATATGGAGACGGGTCAATTCCTCTCACTATGAGATAGGGTAATCGTCCTACTCGAATTTCAATATCATCCATCAACTGTCTTTCAGTTATAACTTGCCCCAACATAGATTCAGAATGCACTCTATAATTATAGAGGGCCTTATGAATATATAAGCAACTTGTCATACTCAAATACAATTTAAAACTACACTCGAAATCTTCTCCAAATTTCCGTTGCTCATTAAATAATATCTTATCAAATAAGGAACGTTTAAATAGTTTTCCCCAAGAAACTGTGTAAGAACCATCATAATTTTCAAGGTTTGGTAGCTGAGTTAGCAATTCCTGACTAGTCCATATTTTTTCATAATAATCCTGATCCCAAATGTGAAGATAAAAACAATCTTCATCCATATCAAATTTTTTATAAGATGAAATGACAAAATCTGTATTATATTCCTTTATTTTTGAATGCAATACTTCTAAATAGTCCGATTCCACCCAATCATCCGAATCAATAAAGCTTATATATTTACCTTTTGAATACTTAATCCCCAAATTACGTGCTGATGCGAGACCTCCGTTTTCCTTCTCAAAATAACGGAAACGAGCATCTTTTTCAACATATTCTCTACAGATTTCTGCTGAATTATCTGGAGATCCATCATTTATTAGTAGACATTCAAAGTTTTTATATGTTTGTTCACTAATACTTTCCAAACACTGTCGCAAATATTTTTCAACATTGTAAATTGGTACTATAATACTAATTAATTCTTTTTCCATTCTTCCTTTACTCTACCATGGTATATTTGCATCAAGCTTATTTCCTACCTCATTGCTCATATAATCTATCGTTCTAACAAATAGACGATTCCTTCGCTTATGTCATTTTCAAATAACTGATACAATAGTATATAAGATTTCATTTACTTCATTAAAACTTCAATTATTTATCTATTTTCCTAAAAAATGTTCAAACTTTCCTAATATAACTATTAATCATTATTCTCAAATTCTTTACTCCACTATATTCTAAATTAAAGTAAATATCTATTCTGTGATTCAGTAACTTCAAAGCATCTTTAATTGCCTAAATTTTAGTATCAATCAACATTTAATACTTCTTTAATCGCATCTACCATTTTTTCCGGTCTCTTAGATTCACAGATAAAACTTACTTTTTCTACATTATGACAAGTATTATCAAATGAAAGAATAGGTTTTCCAATTTGATATACCTCTTCAATAATATTAGCAATTTCATTTTCATGATTAATATCCAAATAAAAATCAATCTTTTCTAAGACCTTTTTGAAATTCATCGGATTAAATGAAGGTAGTATTCGTACATTTAAATATCGTTGTAAATCAACAATTTCAGATGCAAATCCTGTATGAGCAAGAATTGAAAAGTGAACCTGCGGTAATTCTCTAATCAAGTATTCCAGATGCTCTATATGACAAGTATTTGTAAAAATAGCTGTATGATAGAGTGGTGCTTCTATGAGTGAGTTTAATCCCTTCTTAAAATCAGCCTTTCTCATCACAATATCAGACCATTCTAAAGAATAATAGAACCACCAGTCTTCTCTAAAGCGATTTAAGTTCACTTGATACCACGGTTTTTCTCCTGTGAAATGAATAATTTTAGCAGTCTTTTCTAATTCTAATGAATCAGTATACCAGCTATCAATCTGATAATTCCTTGCAACTGTATCCATTCCAACCATAAAATTATAAGAAGAATCTAAAGCATACCAACGATTTTCAAATAATCTATTTAAAATTCCTTGATCACCAAAAGAACTATCATGAAATTCATTTGTTAATTCAATAAGTTTGTCAGTTACTCCTTCTGTTCTCCATAATTCAACATTGATTAACATTACTCCAGCATTAAACGTGCTTGGAACCAACTCATCTTGAACAGCTTTTATAGGAATATCCGTCATGTCAGTCAAAAATAATTCTTCAATGTCTCCTCTTACTATAATATCTGAATCTAAATAGAGAGCCTTTTCCTCTTTTACAAATTGAGGAATAAAATAACGGAAAAATGTCGCATAGCTTAAATGGGGTAATGGAAGATGATAAGCTCTTAAACTATTACCACTTATTTTCACATTAACGATTTCAGATAATAAAGGTTCCAGTCGTTTAGACATTAATTGAAACCATTCTGAGGAAATATCATCATTAAAGACATAAAATTTTAAATTTCGATTATGGGCACAAATAGACTTTATTGTCGTTTCTAGCTTATCTTGATAACCATTATCTGCACCTAAAACGATAACTTTCTTCTCCACTTAATTCTCCTCTTAATCTATTTGCTTTCTTATTTCCTGAACCATTTTTTCTGGTTCGGTAGGAGAAAATATCTTTGCTCCTTCTTTACAATGATTTGTATTTGAAAAAGAAAATACTGGTTTCCCCATGTTCATTACTACATTTGTAATATCATCAATCTCATCATGATGGTTTATATCTAAATAAAAATCCAATTTTTTCATTACTTTATCATAAGAAAAACGGTTATACTGATGATAAACTGTTACATTTGAGTATCTCATTAAATCAATAATATTAGAGGCAACCCAAGTATGAGCAAATATAGAAAAATGAACATCTGGTAGACTTTCAATTAAATACTCTACTTGCTCCAGTTCACAACTATTGGTGAAAATAGCTGTATAAGCCTTTGGTACAACTGTTAAATCTTGATAAGTCTGAAACACCCTTTCTTTACGTAACAAAATATCAGACCAATCAAGACCCTGATAAAACCACCAAATATCTCTATAGCGATTTTGACTCATATGCAACCAAGGTTTCTCTCCTGTATAGTGGATGATATAAGGCAAAATATCATCTGGAAGGGCTGAATTATACCAAGCTGATAGTGCTTCTGGAGTTGTCTCAACAGCGATATGAATCAAACTATCTAAACCAACCATAAAATTGTATTTACGATCCAATTTTTTCCAGTTTTCTCCAAATACCATATTGAGAATACCTTGGTCTCCAAAAACATCTTGATGGTGTTGATTTGTTAATGCAATTAATTTCACAGAAAGATTTTCTCTTCTCCATTTCTTGACATTAACCAACATCATTCCTGCATTAAAGCGGTCTTCATAACCTTTAACAAAAACATCACGAACTCCAGCAATCCAATATTCTCCTAATTCTTCCTGGAATAGTTCATTCAATGAATGAGTCACTACTATGTCCGAATCTAGATATAAAGCTTTTTCTTCAACTACAAAATCTGCTATAAAATATCTAAAGAAGGTAGCGTATGACAAATACGCAATCGGAAGATGATAACCTTTTAATTGATGATTCGAGATCTTAATATTGACAATTTCTGAATCAATTACTTTTAACCGTCTATTCATAACTTGAAACCATTCGCTCGGAAGATCATCATTAAAAATATAAAATTTTAAATTTTTATTATGCGTACATACTGACTTAATTGTAGTCTCTAGCTTATTTAAGTAACCATTATCTGCTCCAAGAACGATCGCTTTTTTCACTTTATTTATCCTCGTAAATTTTCCCTGTTAATAGATAATCTAACTCTTCTAATCTTTTCGTTTCAATACTATTTCTCAATCCCTGCACCTCAGCTGTTCTATGCCAATAGTCTAGGTAGAAACGATGTTGTTGAATGTAGTGACTGATGTCATATCCTTTTAAAGCTACCATCGCAATCCGTTCCAATCTCAAATCATGATCGTCCCTCATCATTTTTTCTGAAAAACCACTATTTGAAATGCTAGTCTTTCGAATGCGATAGATATAAAGATTTTTATGTATGTAAGCTATTTTTCCAGCTTGCATAAATAACTTATAATTTGTCCCTATATCTTCGTTAATCCTTCCTACTGGAAACGTTATTTGATCAAATAATTCACGTTTTGACAATATCCCCCATGAAGTTTGAAACGTTAGGTCTCCCCCTTCAAATTTAGGTAGCTGTTCGACAACTTCTCTCCCACTATAGACTTTCTCATACTCATCTCCATAGGCATAAAAAAGATAGGTTGTTCTTTCCTCATCATAAGCACCATAACAAGCTATCGAAACATCTGTATTATGCTTTATCATCAGTTCATATAGATTTTCTAAGTAAGAAGAATCTATCCAATCATCTGAATCTACAAAAGTAAGATAAGAACCTTTTGATTGCTTTATTCCATAATTACGTGCATCTGATAGTCCACCATTTTCTTTGACAAAATATTTAAATCGAGAATCTTTCTCAGCATATTCCCTACAGATATCAGCTGAATTGTCTGGTGAACCATCATTTATTAATAAACACTCAAAATTTTGATAAGTCTGACTCATAATACTATCTAAACACATACGTAGATAGTTTTCCACATTATAAACAGGAACTATAATACTAATTAATTCTTGAACCATTTATTTCTCCTTTAATTCAACAACTTTAAAATCCTGACCAAGTATATTGTCTACTAGTAATTCTATAAATTATGAAAAATTTCTTTATATAACTGTATAGCATTTGTATTATCAATACCAAATTCAACTTCATTGTCAATATGATATTTCAAAAATTCTTTTGTTTTAGCTAAATAAAGATCAGTATCAACAGTTTTTCCAATCAGAAACGGTAGACGACCCAACCTTATTTCTACATCATCCATCAAATACTTATCACTAATTTTTCTCGCCCTAGTAGATAAATGATGCTGTCGAAAATTATAAAGGGCCTTATTGAGATAAATACAACTCTTGATTTGTAAAAAAATCTTAAAATTAAACTCTAAGTCTTCTCCCATTATTCGTTGTTCATTAAAGGTAGCAGTTTCTAAAAAGTTACGTTTAAATAGTTTCCCCCACGATACATTAAATGTACTGTCATAATTCTCTAATTTTGGTAGTGAATTTAACAACTCGTTTCCACTATAATATTTTTCGTAATAATCTTGTTCCCAAACATGCAGATAAAAACAACCATCGTTCATACTGTATTGTCAAATGCAAAGGCAGTTTTTCCAGCCTGCACAAACCTTGAGACAATAGCATCCACTTCTTGAAAATGATTAATATCTAATAGAAAGTCACATGTATTGACTAGAAAGTTTAGCTGTTCTTCATTTGTAACCGTTAGGAGACGGACATTATAGTTCGTTTCTAAGTTACGAATTTTCTCGGAAAACTGAACAGGCGCTGCAATATGAAAACAGATATCTGGCAATTTGTCAAGGAGATAATCCAACTCTTCAATCTGATCACTAACCGTCAAAATCAGAGCATCTCCTAATATAGTTTTTTTCTGCATTAACTTATTTCTCTTAATTTCTCAATCATTTCCTGAACTTGTTCTACTTTGTAGGTTAGCTGCCCAACTTCACGATATTTTGTATTTTCAAAAGCCAAAATCAACTTTCCTCTTTCTGAAAATTGATCTAACATTTCCTCTGTTTTTTCACCATGATTAATATCTAAAAGAATTTGACAAGTATCGACCAGTTCGGAATCTACATCTAGCAAATAATGGATGCCGTTAAAAATAGTCACATTTGGATAAATCAACAATTGTTTCAAACGATCACTGACCATAACTCTAGCAGCAATCTTAAACTGAATATCTGGTAATGATTGAATTAATGTATCAATTTGTTCAATATGGTCTGAGGCTGTATAGATGAGACAAGTGAAAGGATCCTTTATAGGATAAATATGAGACTTTTGTAGCGGATGTAAATGATAATTTTGTCCCAACTCTGTCCATTCTAGATTATGGTAATACCACCAAACATCACGATAGGTTTGAGCCGCCAAATCTTTCCACGGTTTCCGATGAGAAAGATAGTGAATAATAGCAGGATAATCCTGACCTACAGGCAACTGATAATCAGTGAACTGCTTATGAATGACAATATGATTATAATCAAAGTCCAATTCCAACCATTTATGTTCAAAAAGCATATTCAAGATACTCTGATCGGCCTGATCTACCTTATCATGCCATTCATTGGTTAGGTCAATAAGTTTTTGAGTCATATTCTCTTGTTTCCAAAGAGCATTATGAATCAAGAGAACACCTGCATTAAATATTTCTCGATCGAAATAGGCTCTGCCTCCAAAATCTCGAATAGCAGCCAAAGGATAGTCCTGTAAATCTATCGCAAACAAGTCATCTAGATTTTTCGTTACAACTAGATCACAATCCAAATAAAGAGCTTTGTCTTCTTTCACGAAATCAGCCACAAAATAACGCAAAAAAACAGTGTAACTAATATCTGTTTTATAACGTGAAATTTGTTCAGAAGTTACCCGACAATTGATAATTTCTGAATCAAACTTTTCCAATCGCTTATTTAATTGCGTAATCCATTCATTTGGAAAATCACTATTAATCAAATAAAAACGGATTGAGCGATTATGGTAACAAATAGACTTGATAGTAGTCATTACTTGGTCTACATAGGCATAATTTGCTGCTAGGACAACAGCCTTCTTTTCCTTTTGCGCCTGTATTGATAACTGATTTAAAAGAGTTCTTTTCATTTCAAACTCTTTATACGTTGCTGTATCAGATAAGCCACTAGCTCGACCGTTCGCAATGCTGACTTCCAACATCTGACGATAAACTGCTAAGTGTTTCTCAAGAGGATATCCCATATTAGCTAGTAAAGTAATACGTTCAGACATGGCATCAACCAAGGCATGCATCCATTTTTCTGTCCAAGTCCTGGATAAACTATTATTTCTAATGCGATAAGAATAGATACCTTTATGGATATAAACAATCTTTTCAGCCAATAAATAAATCTTTTGATTGAGGTAACCGTCTTCTCCTAATTTACCTACGTCAAAGCGTAACTGCCCGAACAATCTTGCCTTATAGAGTTTACCCCAAGCAGATATCAAAGCAAAACTTTTCATTTCTTGAGATTCATACAAGTTCTCAAAGATAGAAACATTGTCATATACTTTCTCATAATAGGAGTCTCTTAATATATGAAAGTAGAACATTCCTTCGCCTTCGTTGAAAGAATAGTAATTACCAACTGCAATATCAGCCTGATACTCTACTATTTTTTTGTATAGAGTTTCTACATAATCTTGCTCAATCCAATCATCCGAGTCAACAAAGGTCACATAATCTCCGGACATATTTTCCAGACCAGTGTTTCGTGCAGCAGACAAGCCAGCATTTTCTTGTTCTATATAGATAATTCGGTGATCTATTTCTACAAATTCTTTACAAATCTCAGCTGAAGCATCAGTAGAACCATCATTAACGACAACAATCTCAATATTTTTATATGTTTGAGCAATAATACTATCTAGGCATTTTCTTAGATAGCTTTCCACATTGTAAACCGGTACAATGACCGTTATTTTATCATCCACTAGCGATTTTCTCCTTATATTTATTATACAATTTTTTAGTCAAAATTTCAGCTATATAATAGTAAAAACCCCTTGAAAATTCTACTTTTTCAAGGGGTTTCTATGATTTATGTGAACGAGTTAGTTTAGCCTAAATTTATAGGTTATCTTACTCTTCTTCATCACGTCTACGGCGTTTCGCAACCAATCCAATACCTGTAACTGCTGCTAAAGCTCCTAAAAGCACGGATGATTTGGAAGCTTCTGTACCTGTATTTGGCAATTGCTGTCTAGTCTTACCTGCTGACTCAGATGCTGATGTACTTGCTGACTCTGATGCACTTGTTGACGCTGATTCAGAAGCCGATGTGCTTGCTGACTCAGAGGCGCTTGTTGACGCTGATTCAGAAGCCGATGTGCTTGCTGACTCAGAGGCGCTTGTTGACGCTGATTCTGAAGCCGATGTACTTGCTGATTGACTTGCACTTGTCGATGCTGACTCTGATGCACTTGTGCTTGCTGATTCAGAAGCGCTTGTTGACGCTGATTCAGAAGCTGATGTACTTGCTGATTCTGATGCACTTGTTGACGCTGACTCAGAGGCCGATGTGCTTGCTGATTCTGATGCACTTGTTGATGCTGACTCAGAAGCCGATGTGCTTGCTGACTCTGATGCACTTGTTGATGCTGACTCAGAAGCCGATGTGCTTGCTGACTCTGATGCGCTTGTTGACGCTGATTCTGAGGCTGATGTTCTTGCTGATTCTGATGCACTTGTTGATGCTGACTCAGAGGCCGATGTGCTTGCTGATTCTGATGCACTTGTTGATGCTGATTCAGAAGCCGATGTGCTTGCTGATTCAGAGGCACTTGTCGATGCTGACTCAGAAGCCGATGTGCTTGCTGACTCAGAAGCACTTGTTGATGCTGATTCAGAAGCCGATGTGCTTGCTGACTCTGACGCACTTGTTGACGCTGATTCTGAAGCCGATGTGCTTGCTGAATCAGAGGCACTTGTTGACGCTGACTCAGAAGCCGATGTGCTTGCTGATTCAGAGGCTGATGTGCTTGCTGACTCAGACGCACTTGTTGACGCTGACTCAGAAGCCGATGTGCTTGCTGAATCAGAGGCACTTGTGCTTGCTGACTCTGATGCGCTTGTCGATGCTGATTCTGAAGCCGATGTGCTTGCTGATTCTGAAGCACTTGTTGATGCTGACTCAGAGGCTGATGTGCTTGCTGATTCTGATGCACTTGTTGATGCTGACTCAGAAGCCGATGTACTTGCTGACTCTGATGCACTTGTTGACGCTGATTCTTGCACTTGTTGATGCTGACTCAGATGCTGATGTGCTTGCTGATTCTGAAGCCGATGTGCTTGCTGACTCAGAGGCTGATGTGCTTGCTGATTCTGAAGCACTTGTTGACGCTGACTCAGAGGCACTTGTTGACGCTGACTCTGAGGCGCTTGTGCTTGCTGATTCAGAGGCGCTTGTTGACGCTGACTCTGACGCACTTGTTGACGCTGATTCAGATGCTGATGTGCTTGCTGATTCAGATGCACTTGTTGATGCTGATTCAGATGCCGATGTGCTTGCTGATTCACTTGCACTTGTTGACGCTGATTCAGACGCTGATGTGCTTGCTGATTCTGATGCACTTGTTGACGCTGATTCAGAAGCTGATGTACTTGCTGACTCTGAGGCGCTTGTTGACGCTGATTCAGAAGCCGATGTGCTTGCTGACTCTGAGGCGCTTGTTGACGCTGATTCAGAAGCCGATGTACTTGCTGATTCAGAAGCTGATGTGCTTGCTGATTCAGAGGCACTTGTGCTTGCTGACTCAGATGCACTTGTTGACGCTGATTCAGAAGCTGATGTACTTGCTGATTCTGATGCACTTGTTGATGCTGATTCTGATGCGCTTGTGCTTGCTGATTCTGATGCACTTGTTGATGCTGATTCAGAAGCTGATGTACTTGCTGATTCAGATGCCGATGTGCTTGCTGATTCAGATGCCGATGTGCTTGCTGATTCAGACGCACTTGTTGACGCTGATTCTGATGCACTTGTTGATGCTGATTCAGATGCCGATGTGCTTGCTGATTCAGAGGCACTTGTTGATGCTGATTCAGATGCCGATGTGCTTGCTGATTCAGAGGCACTTGTTGAGGCTGATTCTGAAGCCGATGTACTTGCTGACTCTGAGGCGCTTGTTGACGCTGATTCAGAAGCCGATGTACTTGCTGACTCTGAGGCACTTGTTGACGCCGACTCTGATGCTGATGTACTTGCTGACTCTGATGCGCTTGTTGATGCTGATTCAGATGCTGATGTACTTGCTGATTCTGAAGCCGATGTACTTGCTGACTCTGATGCGCTTGTGCTTGCTGATTCAGAGGCGCTTGTTGACGCTGACTCTGACGCACTTGTTGACGCTGATTCAGATGCTGATGTGCTTGCTGATTGACTTGCACTTGTTGATGCTGACTCAGATGCCGATG
>NZ_CAKAKP010000014.1:0-48517 GCF_916700555.1 Streptococcus sp. Marseille-Q5112 | reverse complement strand
ACTTTTGCCCCGTCTTGAAATAATCACATTTAAAATTACTACAAGTATCTGCTGAAAATCACTTATATTTCAACATTTTTGATTAGTTTCAATATGAAAATCCCATCCAATTTCAATCAGGGAGCATCTAAACAACAGGAAAAAGCCTTGATTCCAAGACTTTTTGCTTATGCTAAACCAAAACATAACAAGTTTTTTAGGATATTCTGAGTCTAATATAGATGAAATTCTTTTCATATAACAAAAACGCTATATAGCGTTCTTTTTGTTATTCTGAATTACTAGTCTAATCGAATAAACATCATGGCATTTAACAAAGATATGAGTGAGACCGTGTTTATATTATTTGAGTAGATCAGTCTCTTATTTTCAATCGGAGGAATAATAAAATTAGAAATGATGATATCATAAGGCGATTCTTCTAAAGATTCCTTTGATAATTCTAATTCAGTCCAAACTTCAAGTTCAAAATTGTTGCTGCAATAATAAGAAAGTGTCTCTGCAACGGATTTTGCATGATACTGATCAAAATTACTCATAACCAGAACCTTCAGCTTTGGCTGATTTTGTAGTAAATTAAGCACCAAATGTTTGGTATGAGTGATGAAGGTATAAGATAGATGATTTACCATCATTGAACTAGAACAAACCTCAAGAGTCTCTAAATAATGAGAAAGCTCTTTTTTTACATCTGAAACAAATTTAGGGAAAATATTTTGAAAATTCCTGATTGTATTCCCTTTTTGATCAAATAAAATAAACTCAGTGGACAACTCTTGACGATACAGATGTGCGGTATTATGCAGATGCCAAATCAGATTATCCTTATTCTCAATCTCAATCTGATACTTGACTGAAATCTGATCAATAGAATCACTCAATAGATGGTAAGATTTTTCAACATAGCTATCCTTTTTTACGCATTTCATAAAGAGACTTTCATCTATGAAAAACATTTTTTGAAAGTAAGACACAAATAATTGGCAAACAACTTCTTCATCTAAAGAGATATTGTATTCTGATTCAAAACTCTGAGCAACACCTTCTATTCCTTCTGCCTGCATTAAAAAATCCAAACTTTGGTCGTTAAAAGAATCTTTCTCTATTTCCATAAGATGACCAAACTTTATTCGATATAGATTAATAACCAGGAGCAGCTTTAGCATTCTATGCGTTGACAAATTCATTGGAAAGCTTGTTTCCTTATAAACCAATTCTAACAATTGAGATAGGGGCTCTGATGAAAAATTTTCAAATGGCCATTCTAGGAAATAATATTTTTCTGAAAAATATTGTGCAAAAAAGTAACGAATGTCTCTCTCATTTCCAATGATTTGAACAGGGGTCAGACTGATTTCAAATTGAAATTGCCTTTTAATCACTTTATTGATTTGGCTAATAATACGATAGAGCGAAGATGAACTGATATAGAATTCTTTACAAATACTTTCAGCTTGACAACCTTCATTAAAGAAGATAAATTCTAAAATCGAAAAATTAGTTGAATGCTTAAAGAAATGATGGTAAACCATTTCAATATCACTATCATCGGTATTAATAATGCGTATACCATTAGTCGAAGAATGAAAAATCAAGTCAGGAAAAGCAGATTTAACATGGGATAGATCATCTTTGACTGCATGTTCTGTACAATTTAATAACTCTGCTAGTTCAGAACGATGAAACCATCGTTTATGTTCAAATAATAATTCTAATTGCCTATGACTTTTTAGATAATAAATCTCTCATGAATGTCTTTCTCTTTTTATAAATTATCGGATTTCACCTCTTGCAATTATACCACAAAGAATAGGTATAGCATGATATAACAACTTTTACTAAGATCCTTTATTTCGTATAATAACACTACGGAGGCAATATATAAACAATTTTCTTATTTTACCGTCTATTGAGGGCGTGAATACAGAATCAAATTCAAGTCGAAAGATTATATTTTTAATTTTAAAAATTATATAATAGCAACAATCAAAGAATTTGATTTTTTTATATTAAAATTATATAATAATCAAAATAATTGATTATTTTGTATTAAAATTATATAATAACAACAATCAAAGGAATTGATTTATTTTTTGATATTAAAATAAAAAAGGAGGGTAAGCAATGTTGTGGTCTATCATTGCTGGAGGTCTTATTGGACTTGTAGCAGGTAGAATCACTAAAAAAGTAGTTCTATGGGAATCGTCGCAAATGTATTCGCTGGTTTAGTCGGGTCATCTGTAGGATAATCCCTCTTAGGTAGTTGGGGCCCATCCATCGCTGGAATGGCTTTGATCCCATCTATTGCAGGAGTAGCAATTGTTGTTACTGTAGTATCATTCTTTACAGGTAAAAAATAATTACTTGTAGTAATAAACTATTTTTAAATAGATTAGACGGGTAAAAATAGTTTAAATGTTAAATCGAAAGGATTGTATATGTCAAAAGCAAAGAAAATATGTTTCATTATTTTCTGTATTTTAATCTTGACAATTTTCCTTCCTGTTTTGATAGATTATCATCAAGTTAGTGATCTAGGCATTCAGCTATTTAGCTGGAGACAGAATCATTTCGTTGAATTCTATCTCTCTAGATATATATTCTGGGGGATAGTGGCTCTATCAACTTTAGTTTTGTTATCGATGTTAGTTGTGTTGTTTTATCCTAAACGTTATTTGGAAATTCAACTTGAAACTAAAAACGATACATTGAAATTAAAGAATTCAGCAATCGAAGGTTTTGTTAGAAGTTTGGTGAGTGATCATGGATTGATCAAGAACCCAACTGTTCATGTAAATTTACGAAAAAATAAATGTTTCGTTCATGTAGAAGGTAAAATTCTTCCTTCGGACAACATCGCTGACAGATGCCAACTAATTCAAAATGAAATAACTAATGGATTGAAGCAGTTTTTTGGTATTGAGCGTCAGGTTAAACTAGAAGTTCTAGTAAAAGACTACCAGCCTAAACCAAAACCTCAAAACAAAAAGACTGTTAGTCGTGTGAAGTAAGGAAGTAAAAAATGGAATGGCTTAAACAATATCGATATCCAATAATCGCAGGTCTCATAGGCGTATTTCTCGCTTGTTTGATTATCTCCTTTGGCTTCTTCAAAACAATATTTGTATTGATTTTAGGAGCACTGGGAGTTGCAGCTGGATTATATATCGAAAAAAACTATATAGATAAATAAAAAAAATAAAAATTACTAATTTAATTAAAGGAGTTTCATATGTCAAACGAAAAAAACATTAACACTAACGTAGAAAAGAAAGATGCTACTGCTGTAGCTCACGAAATCAAAGGGGAACTTACTTACGAAGATAAAGTTATACAAAAAATCATTGGTCTGTCACTAGAAAACGTTTCAGGTCTTTTGGGAATCGACGGTGGTTTCTTCTCAAATCTTAAAGAAAAAATCGTTAACAGCGATGACGTAACAAGTGGTGTTAACGTAGAAGTTGGTAAAACACAAGTTGCAGTTGACTTAAACATTATTGCTGAGTACCAAAAAAATGTTCCAGCTTTATATTCAGAAATCAGAGAAATCGTATCTTCAGAAGTTGCTAAAATGACTGACTTGGAAGTTGTTGAAATCAACGTAAACGTTGTCGACATCAAAACTAAAGAACAACATGAAGCAGACTCAGTAAGCCTTCAAGATCGCGTATCTGACGTTGCTGAATCAACAGGAGAATTCGCTTCAGAACAATTCGAAAAAGCTAAATCTGGTCTTGGATCTGGTTTCTCAACTGTTCAAGAAAAAGTTAGCGAAGGTGTAGAAGCTGTTAAAGGTGCAGCAACTGGTGTAGTATCTCACGAAAAAACTCGTGTAAACTAAGATAAAATAAATATAACAGGAAAAATTATCATGTCAGTAGAAGAAAAATTAAATCAAGCTAAAGGTTCTATTAAAGAAGGTGTTGGAAAAGCCATCGGTGATGAAAAAATGGAAAAAGAAGGAACAGCTGAAAAAGTTGTTTCTAAAGTAAAAGAAGTTGCTGAAGATGCCAAAGACGCTGTAGAAGGTGCTATCGAAGGTGTTAAAAACATGTTGAGCGGCGACAATAAATAAGGCTAAAAGTTACTTTATCTTTTTAGTAACATTAGTCAAAAGAGTCTGAGTCAAGATGATTCTCAGAAAACAAAAAGCTAGAAATTTCCAATTGCGGAACTCTAGCTTTTTAATTTTGCCTCTTTCTATTATTATATTTCAGCAGGTTGTTGACCGTGAGTACGAATCCCATGTCAATTCTCACTTGGCTCTTACCTCTCAGATAACATCTCTTATAACCCAAACAAACCTTTATCTGCCCAAAGACAGATTTCATATCAATCTTACGTTTAGCGAAAATTTGTCTACCCTTGGAAGATAAAAGTGCCTGATATTCTTTAGTTTTTAAACACTGGTAACGTTCATTCATATACAGTCCCTTTTGAGGGGCTGATTCAGGTTCATCATCGCAGTCAACATTGATTTCAAGGATTTTTACTTTCTATCTACTCTTTTCCATGATGTATTTTCGTACAGGTTCTTCAACTATTTGAACGATTTCAAATCCTTCTTTTTGGTAAAGATTCTGGGCTCTTTGATTTGCCTCGAAGACATTTAGAGAAATACTATCTATATCTACATTTTCAAAGGCCAAACTAACAAATTTCCTTAAAGCCTGGCTACCCAAGCCTTGCCCCTGTTTCTGGGGATTGATAAAAAAGCGTCCAATATGAAGATTGCTGTCTTCTTGCCTGATTTTCTGGATAACCCCCACAAACTCTTGTCCATCAAAGATAGAAAAGATTCCATCCAAATCTTGCAAAACTTGAATTGTCAAGGGAAAAGGAATCATTGTTCCCATCCATTGTTCTTGAAAGGATTTGCCGAGGGAGTTGGACCATTGGCATACGCGCTGAGCATTTTCTACGCTTAACTTTTCTTCAAAACGAATTATCATCTTTGCCTCACCATCTTATCTATGTTTCTCCATTATACTACTTCTCCTATTTTTTACGAATAGATAAGTATGATTGATTTTTATTTTTTTCTTGTCGGGAGCATTCTCGCTTCCTTTCTTGGTTTGGTCATTGACCGTTTTCCAGAGCAATCCATTATCAGTCCAGCCAGTCACTGCGATTCCTGTCAGACTCGCTTGCGCCCCTTAGATTTGATTCCGATTCTCTCGCAGGTGCTCAATCGCTTTCGCTGTCGCTACTGCAAGGCTCACTATCCAGTCTGGTATGCCCTTTTGGAACTAGGCTTAGGACTCATATTTCTGTCTTGGTCTTGGGAATTGCTTTCCTTGGGGCAAGTCGTCCTAATCACCGCTGGTTTGACCTTGGGCATCTACGACTTTCGCCATCAGGAATATCCCTTACTGGTCTGGATGACTTTCCACCTAATCCTAATGGCCGGCTCTGGCTGGAATCTAGTCATGGTCTTCTTCCTTGTCCTTGGAATTTTGGCTCATTTTATCGATATCCGCATGGGCGCAGGGGATTTTCTCTTTTTGGCTTCTTGTGCTCTCGTCTTTAGCGTAACGGAGTTACTGATCTTGATTCAATTTGCTTCTGCAACAGGAATTCTAGCCTTTCTCCTGCAAAAGAAAAAGGAAAGACTTCCTTTTGTGCCTTTCCTCTTACTCGCTGCTTGCGTGATTATTTTTGGTAAGCTACTGCTTGTTTGATGAAGTCCTGAATTGACTCTCCTTGATGAAGAGCTTTTACGATTTTTGAACCGACGATAACCCCATCTGACACCGCATTAAAACGTTCTACATCGGCTTGACTAGATACGCCAAAGCCTGTCAAAACTGGGATGTCGGCTACTTGATGCAGTTGCAACAAGTGCTTGTCCAAGTCTGCACGATAATTGCCTGATTTCCCTGTCACCCCATTGATGGCAACCGCATAGACAAAGCCTTCCGCCCCTTCAATCAACTCTTTCTGACGCTCAATCCCTGTGGTCAAGCTTACTAAAGGAATCAAAGCAATGTCTGTATCTGCTAAAAAGGGCTCCACAAAGTTGGCATGCTCATGAGGCAGGTCTGGAATAATCAAGCCCTTAACCGCTGTATCTGCCAAATCTTTGACAAAGTTCTCCACACCGTACTGAAAGAGGGGGTTGAAGTAGGTCATAATGACCAGCGGAACCTCTGTTTCAATGGTTTTCAAGGTTTCAACCAAAGCTTGTGTCGAAGTCCCGTGGGCTAAACTACGCAAGCCAGCTTCTTCGATAACTGGTCCATCTGCAACAGGGTCTGAAAAAGGAATACCCACTTCAATAGCCGAAACACCCAAATCTTCTAAAAAGTGTATTGTTTCAGCTAGACCATCCAAACCTTTATCATGGTCTCCAGCCATGATATAGGGAACGAAAATTCCTTTTCCA
This sequence comes from Streptococcus sp. Marseille-Q5112, assembly GCF_916700555.1. Classification (GTDB taxonomy): domain Bacteria; phylum Bacillota; class Bacilli; order Lactobacillales; family Streptococcaceae; genus Streptococcus; species Streptococcus symci. The sequence goes on along the minus strand of NZ_CAKAKP010000014.1, from coordinate 42,132 downwards.
GCTGCTTTTATAGCGTTTAATTTTTCTGTTAGTGTCTTAGGCATGAGCTTCTCCCTTCTTTGCTGCATCTGCTTCCAAGCGGTCTTTGACTTGAACCACATCCTTGTCCCCACGACCTGATAGACAGACTATCATGGATTTGTCTGGTCCAAGTTCTTTGGCCAATTTCACCGCAAAGGCGATAGCATGACTAGATTCCAAGGCTGGAATAATCCCTTCCACACGAGACAAGAGCTGGAATCCTTCCAAGGCTTCTTCGTCTGTCACAGGGACATAGCTGGCACGTTTAATATCGTGGTAGTGAGAATGTTCTGGACCGATACCAGGATAGTCCAAACCTGCTGAGATAGAGAAGGCTTCAAGAATTTGACCATGGGCATCTTGGAGCACATCCATGAGAGAACCGTGAAGAACACCAGGACGACCCTTAGTCAAGGTAGCTGCATGGTGCTCCGTATCCACACCAAGTCCAGCCGCTTCAGCTCCATACATGGCTACAGACTCATCTTCTACAAATGGATGGAAGAGCCCGATAGCATTAGAACCACCACCAACACAGGCTACTAGGGCATCTGGCAGATCTTGTCCTGTCAAGTCACGGTACTGTTGTTTAGCTTCTCGACCAATAACGCTTTGGAAGTCACGAACGATTTCTGGGAAAGGATGAGGCCCCAAGGCAGAACCAAGAATATAGTGGGTGTCGTCGATATTTGCCACCCATGAACGAAGAGCTGCATTGACCGCATCCTTGAGCACGCGCGAACCGTCTGTCACTGCCTCAACCTTGGCTCCCAAAAGCTCCATACGGAACACATTGAGGGCTTGACGTTTAACATCTTCCTCACCCATGTAGATAGTACATTCCATGTTAAAGAGGGCTGCAGCAGTTGCAGTTGCCACACCGTGCTGACCAGCACCTGTTTCAGCGATAATTTTCTTTTTGCCCATGCGTTTAGCCAGAAGAACTTGTCCCAAGGCATTGTTAATCTTGTGGGCCCCTGTATGGTTAAGGTCTTCACGTTTGAGATAAATCTTGGCTCCGCCAATATGCTGGGTCAAGTTTTTTGCGTAGTAAAGAGGAGTTTCACGACCTACGTACTGACGTAAGAGCTGGTTCAATTCCTCCTGGAAACTTGGGTCTGCCTGACTTTCACGATAGGCCTTCTCCAACTCCAAAACTGCTGTCATCAATGTTTCTGGGACGAAACGTCCACCGAATTTTCCGTAAAATCCATCTTTATTTGGTTCTTGATATGCCATTCTTTACCCTCTCTATAAATCTTCTAATCTTTTCATGATCTTTTTGTCCATCTGTCTCCACTCCGCTTGATACATCTACTGCATAGGGAGTAAAGTGTTGAATTGCTTTTACTACATTGTCTTCCTTAAGGCCACCTGCGATAAAGAAAGGCTGAGTTAATCCAGTCGTATCCAGTTGACCCCAATCAAAGGTCTGGCCACTCCCAGCTACAGGGGCATCAAAGAGTAGATAATCTGCCTGAGAATTAGGCACATGACCCTCTCCATCCACCTGCACCGCCTGAATGCTGGCACAAGGCAACTCCTCAAACAACTCATCTACCACCTGACCGTGAACTTGAACTAGGTCCAAGCCAACCTTTTCAATCGCTTCTAGCAATTCTGCCCGACTTGGTGAAACAAATACGCCAACCTTCTTAACATTAGCAGGAATGGGCTTTGCCAGCTCAGCAGCCTGATCCAAGCTCACCTGTCTTTTACTAGGTGCAAAGACAAAACCGATGTAGTCAGCTCCTGCTGAAACGGCTGTTTCCACCGCTTCTTTGGTAGATAGTCCACAAATTTTAACCTTTGTCAATCTGCAACTCCTTGATTCTCTGGGCTACATCCTCTGCCTGCATGAGAGCTGTTCCCACCAAAATTCCGTTAAAGAATGGTGCTACTCGTTCCGCATCCTGCCCTGTGAAAATAGCAGATTCAGAAATGTAATAGCGACCTTCTTCAAAGTGCTGGGCCAAGGCTACACTGGTCTGCAAGTCGACTTCAAAGGTGGTCAAGTTGCGATTATTAACCCCAATAATCTCAGCACCAAGTCTGTGGGCCACCTCTAGTTCAGCTAGATTGTGAGTCTCCACCAAGACTTCCAAACCAAGCTCTGTCGCGTAGTCGTACAGTTCCTTGAGGAGTTCTTCTGACAAGGCAGCGACAATAAGCAAGATGACTGTCGCACCGGCATTGCGAGCACGGATGATTTGCTTTTCATCGATGATAAAGTCCTTGTTGAGCGTCGGAATGTTTACCTGACTGGAAATCTCTCGTAGATAATCCAAATGCCCTTTAAAGAAGACTTCATCTGTCAAAACCGAAATCATCACTGCTCCGTTCGCTTCATAAGTCTGGGCCTGTTGCACAATATCCACATCGAGATTGATATCTCCCAGACTAGGACTAGCCTTCTTGACTTCAGCGATTACCTGTAAACGGTCTTGGTGATTCTTCAAAAATTCAGCCAAGCGATAGGTCTGGCGTAGGGGCTGGATTTCCTCCAGCTCCATCTGTTCGACCTCACGCGCCTTCTGCTCTAAGATTCGTGCTAAAAATTCCTGACTCATTTTTGGTACTCCTGTAACAGTCTGAGTTTTTCAAGGGCCTTGCCACTAGCAATGACTTGACGAGCCAAGGCAACTCCTTCTTTGATACTAGCTACCTTACCATTAGCATAGAAACCAAGACCAGCATTCAAGACTGTCGTTTCCAAGAATGGACTTGCTTCATTTTTGAGAACACTCAGCAAAATCTCTGCATTTTCCTGAGCATTCCCTCCACGAATATCTTCGATAGCGTAGCGCTCCATCCCCAAATCCTCTGGAGTAAAGCTTGACAAGGTGATTTCGCCATTCTCAAGAAGTGCAATCTTGGTTGTTCCATTCAAACCAGCTTCATCAAGCCCTTCTGGTCCAGCAACTACGATGGCACGTTTGCGACCCATATTTTTCAAAACCTGAGCTGTACTTTCTAGAAGTTCTGGACGACTGATACCAAGAAGCTGTGTTTCCAAGGCCATTGGGTGAATCAGGGGACCAGTCAAGTTCATGATCGTTGGAATTCCTAGTTCCAAACGAGCTGGCATGATGTATTTCATAGCTGGGTGCATATTTTTGGCAAAGAGAAAGACGATGCCAGTTTTATCAAAGACCTTACCTAGTTCAGCTGGTTTGAGGTCTAGGTTAATGCCCAAGGCTTCTAGGACATCTGCAGAACCGGATTTAGAAGAAATCGAACGGTTTCCGTGCTTGGCCATGTGGACACCGCCACCAGCCAAGACAAAGGCTGCAGTTGTAGAGATGTTAAAGCTGAAAGACTTGTCCCCACCTGTACCACAGTTATCCATGGCATCATGGATTTCAGTTGGAATATGTTGGGCATGTCCTCTCATGACTTGGGCAATGGCTGTGCGCTCTTCAGGTGTTTCCCCCTTCATCTTAAGAGCCAAGAGGAGAGAAGCAATCTGTGCTTCGGTTACACGCCCAGTTACGATACGCTCAATGACATCCGTCATTTCCACACCTGATAAATTTTCAAATTTTGCTAGTTTTTCAATAATCTCTTTCATCCTAGTTCCCTCACTTTACAACCTTTTCGATAAAATTCCGAATAGAAGACAAGCCATCTGGCGTTCCGATACTCTCTGGATGGTACTGGAAGCCATAAATTGGAAGGGTTTTGTGTTGAATTCCCATAATAGCCTGGTCATCAGTCGAACGAGCTGTCACTTCAAACTCTTCTGGCATTTCTTCAATCAAAATACTGTGGTAACGCATGACCGCACGGCCATCCTCAATTCCTTGATACAAAACAGATGGCGCTTCAAAGCTGATATTGCTCTGTTTCCCATGCATGACTTTTGGCGCCAAACCTAACTTACCACCAAAGACTTCTGCGATGGCTTGGTGACCCAAACAAATCCCTAGAATTGGTTTCTTACCTGCAAAGTCACGAATCATGTCTTCCATCTTTCCAGCATCAACTGGCCAACCAGGACCAGGAGAAAAGACCAGACCATCTGCTTTTTCAGCTTCTTCATACAGCTTGGGATCATCATTTCTCAAGACTTGCACTTCTGCAAAATTCCCAATGTATTGGGCCAAGTTATAGGTAAAAGAATCATAGTTGTCAATCAATAAAATCATGGTCTTAGTTCTCCAATTCTAGTCATAGATTTAGCCTTATTAATGGTTTCTTGGTATTCGTTTTTTGCGATAGAGTCATAGACAATCCCTGCCCCAGCCTGCACATAAGCTGTTTGATTTTTGAGAATCATGGTTCGGATGGCAATGGCGAAATCCATATCACCCGTCGCAGACAAGTAGCCAATTGCTCCTGCATATACGCCCCGTTTTTCCGTTTCCAGTTCATAGATGCGTCTCATAGCTCGAATTTTTGGTGCTCCAGAAACAGTTCCAGCAGGAAGTGTTGCTTTCAAGGCATCCATAGCAGTGAGTTCTGGAAGCAAACGCCCCTTGACCACACTGGTCAAATGCATGACATATCGGAAGAGCTCTACTTCCATATACTTGGTGACTTGGACACTGGCCGTTTCAGAGATGCGACCAATATCATTACGTCCCAAGTCTACCAACATTCGATGCTCTGCTGTTTCCTTCTCATCAGAAAGTAAATCTGTCGCCAAAGCCTTATCCTCTTCTTCCGTTGCTCCTCTTGGTCGCGTTCCCGCAATCGGATTGGTTGTCACGATGCCATTTTTGACAGAAACCAAACTTTCAGGACTGGCACCGATGATTTGATAATCTCCAAAATCATAGAAATAGAGGTAATTTGATGGATTGGTCACGCGGAGATTTCTGTAGAAGTCAAATGGATTTCCAGTAACTTCTGCTGAGAAACGCTGACTGAGCACGCATTGGAACATATCTCCATTACGAATCAAGTCACGAGCTCTTTCCACCATTTCCTCAAACTTCTGAGGAGCGATATGCGGTTTGAAGTCGAGCGGAGATAAATCCAAGTCTTCAAATTCATTTGGAGCAGGAATGCGTAATTCCTCAAGCACCTGGTTCAAGGCTTTTTCCAAGTCTTCTTGATTGCGTTCGCTATAAAGAGCATCCTCGATGACATGGATTTTTTCTTTCTTGTGGTCAAAGACCATGTAACTCTCATAGACGAAGAAATGCATGTCTGGCGTTCCAATAGTATCTTCAGGAATTTGACCAATTTCTTCATAAAGCGAAATCATATCGTAACCAACAAAACCAATTGCCCCACCACCAAAAGGGAGGTCTGAATGGTGCTGGCTCTTATGAGTCACTTCATAAAGAAAATCCAAGGAATCACGATCAATCACTTGACCATTTTGATAAAGAATCCCATTTTCAAACTTAATCTCAAAAACTGGATTATAAGCTAAGATAGAAAAACGAGCGGTTTCCTTGTCTCTCGGAATACTCTCTAAGATAACCTTGTGTTGCCCCTTTAGGCGCATATAAGCCAAGATTGGTGATAAGACATCTCCATGAATGATTCGTTCCATTGTAATTTCCCTTTCAGTTCTACTTCTAGTCCGTGGCGACTATATGAAAAATCCCCACGCAAAACAACTTGCGTGAGGACGAAATTCGCGGTGCCACCTCAATTATAGGATTTCTCCTATCTCTCATTCCTGTCTCAGATACCTCCTGTAACAGGCTGTGCGATAAAGGGCACTCCCTTGAGAATTATGTTTTCTTCTCTCATTTCAGATGGACCCAACCTTACAGCTTTCTCTGCTTGTTTCCAGCAACCACAAGCTCTCTGTGAGAGAAAAGACTGTAATTTTTCCATCTATTATTTTTTAACTTCTAGGTAGTCCGCAATTGCAGCTACGTCCTTGTCTCCACGACCAGAGACATTGATGATGATAATGTCGTCTTTACTTAGTTTCGGTGCACGTTTAACTGCTTCTGCGATAGCGTGCGAACTTTCAATCGCTGGGATAATTCCTTCAGTCTTGCTGAGAAGGAGGAGAGCCTTAACAGCTTCTTCATCCGTCGCAGCCACATATTCCACGCGACCTGAATCTTTGAAGTAGGCGTGTTCTGGGCCAACCCCTGGATAGTCCAATCCAGCTGAGATAGAGTAAACTGGGGCCAGCTCTCCATCTTCCTTAAAGACTGCATAAGTCTTCATACCGTCGACAATTCCGATACTACCTTTTGTCATAGTAGCTGCGTGCTTGTCTGTGTCAAGTCCATGACCAGCAGCTTCGACCCCAACCAATTTAACTTCTTCATCAGCTACATACTGAGAAAAAGCACCAATGGCATTGGAACCACCACCTACACAGGCAATAACATAGTCTGGTAAACGACCTTCTTTTTCTAAGATTTGACGGCGAGATTCTTCACTGATGACCTTTTGGAACTCGTGGACAATGGTAGGATAAGGGTGAGGACCTACAGCAGATCCCAGAACATAGAAGGCTTCAAGGTCATTCATCCATGCTCCAAAGGCTGCATCAACAGCATCTTTGAGGGTACGAGTCCCTGTTTCAACTGCGTGAACAGTTGCTCCCATCATCTCCATACGGAAAACATTGAGACGTTGACGCTCCACATCCTCTGCCCCCATGTAGACATCACAGGCCATACCAAACTTGGCTGCAGCTGCCGCCGTCGCAACCCCGTGCTGACCAGCTCCTGTTTCCGCAATCACTCGTTTTTTGCCCATGCGTTTAGCAAGAAGAATTTGTCCTAAAACGTTATTGAGTTTGTGAGAACCAAGATGGTTAAGGTCTTCGCGCTTGAGATAAATCTTAGCGCCACCTAAGTGCTCTGTCAAACTTTCTGCAAAATAGAGCGGTGTTTCGCGACCGGAATAGTCCTTTAAGTAATGACGAAATTCTGCCAAAAACTCTGGATCATTCTTGTACTTGTCAAATGTCACTTCCAACTCATCCAACAAAGCCTGAATCGGCTCCGGTACAAAACTACCACCAAATTGTCCAAAATAACCTTTAGTTGTCATAAAAATTTTCCTCTTTCAGTATTGATTTCGAGATATGAAAAAAGCCCACACACAGATTGAATTCTGTGTGAGGGCGTTGGTAACGCGGTGCCACCTCAATTATAAAGGGACTATCCCCTTTACATCTCTACCTTGTCTAACAACAAGTTGCACTGTAAGGTGTGCGCACCGAATTTTCATTGTTTCAAATTCATTTTTAAAATCAGCCCACTTTCACTACCTCCAATCACCTGTTCACAATCACCACAGGCTCCCTGAAGATCAAAAATAGTTACTTTTCTGATTTGTTGAACTTATTTTAATACTTTGTTTTTTCTTTGTCAAGACTTTTTTACGATTTTTTTGATAAAGTTAGCACTTTTTCAGAAACTGTTTTGAAAGTCTCAATGATATAGTCTACTTCTTCATCGCTTAGTTTAGTGTGAAGAGGGAGCGTAATTTCATTTTCAAAGAAGGAATAGGCCTTGGGATAATTCGCCATATCAAAGCCAAGATTCTTATAAGCTGTCAAGAGCGGAAGCGGTTTGTAGTGGACATTGCTTGCAATTCCTGCTTTTGCTAATTCTTGAATGATAAGATTGCGTTCTTCTAAGCTTGCTCCATCTACATGGGTGATGTAAAGGTGACGTGAAGATTCGACAGTTTCAGTCTTGTGTGCCAATGGATGGATGCGAGAACCTGCAAAACCACGATCATAGCGGTCCACGATCTCCTTACGACGTTCTAGCAAACCAGGGTAACGGTCCAATTGTACCAAACCAAGTGACGCCATGATATCGGTCATATTGCACTTGTAGGCTGGTGTTACGATATCGTATTCCCATGAACCCAGTTGCATCTTGGCTAGGGCATCCTTAGTTTGACCATGAAGGGAAAGAATTTGGAATTCCTTATACATCTCTTCATCATCAATCGCTGGATTGGCTTTCCAAGTCGCACTTCCACCTTCTGCCGTTGTAAAGTTCTTAACAGCATGGAATGAGAAGGAAGTAAAGTCAGCGATAGAACCAGCTGGTTGTCCTTTATAAGTAGATCCCAAAGCATGAGCACTATCAGAAACTATCACGATACGGTTAAAGGCTTTTTGCCACTTGCTTGAAGCAGTAAAGAGATCACGTTTCTTCTCCACAACTTGGAACAAACGGTCATAGTTGCAAACAATCCCTGCAAGCTCTACTGGGATGATCACCTTAGTATTTTCAGTGATGGCTTGCTCAAGCAAGTCATAGTCCATCTCAAACGTATCTGCTTGGATATCCACCATGACAGGGGTCGCCCCTACATGAGTGATAACACTACATGAAGCTGTATAGGTCATGGCTGGAACGATGACTTCATCACCAGGTCCCACTTCCAAGACGCGCAAAATCAACTCAAGAGCGGCAGTCGCAGAGTTAAGGCAGACAGTCTTAGGTGTCTGTGTGTATTGAGACAAGCGACGCTCCAGTTCTTTTGTCTTAGGACCTGTTGTAATCCAACCAGAACGCAGAGTATCCGCTACTTCAGCAATTTCAGCTTCGGTGATATCGGGTGGTGAAAATGGAATATTGTAATTTGGCATTGATTTGCTCCTTTTATCTGTACTCATACTCAATGAAAATCAAAGAGCAAACTAGGAAACTAGCCGCAGGCTGTACTTGAGTACGGCAAGGCGAAGCTGACGTGGTTTGAATTTGATTTTCGAAGAGTATCATTTTCTCATGACTACTTTATTTTAACACTTCAAACACGGTTTGAAACATGATTTTGATGTCTCCAAGGAAACTAAATTCTCGGAGATAGGCAAGGTTATAGCGCATCTTTTCAGGAAGGACGTGGTCTACATAGGCTTGGTCAACTGACAGGCCTTTTTCGGTCATTTGACTGATAATAGTGTCCTCATCCTTGTAGTTGATGCTGGCTGGAGAGGTGATCCCTGCTGGCAAAAGCAAGGTTGCCATCATTTCAGGGCTATACTGCTCTGTGTAGCGTGGCACTTCAGGTCGTGTACCGACAAAGGACATTTCGCCTTTAAGGACATTGACCAGCTGAGGCAGTTCGTCCAAACGCACACGGCGGATAAAATTGCCAACCTTGGTAATGCGGCTATCGTTAGCAGAAGTCACCAGACTACCTTTTTTATCTGCATCCGTCACCATGGTACGGAACTTCCAAATCTTGAACCGACGGTTGTACTGGGTCACGCGCTCTTGCTTGTAAATCACTGGCCCATTGCTATCCAACTTGATCCAAATGCTCAAGATGAGAAAGATTGGAGAGGCCAGAACCAGTAAGACCAAGGCTAGAACCCAGTCCAAGCAACGCTTGAAAATCAGCGAACCCTTCCTTTTAGAGACAAGCTGGTAGTAAGACTCAACCTCGCTTGATTTCATTTCCACGGGCAAGTCTTCCCATTTCAGCATGCTGTTTCTCCTTTGTTTTTATTATACTATTTGTCAACATTTTTCATTATACCACAAAATGGAAAAGGCGGTGAAAGAAATCTGTAATTTGAAGGATTTCCTTCTTACGGTCAATGAAAATCAAAGAGTATTAGGACATGGCCCCGGCCTGCAAACTATACATCTTGTGATAGGTTCCTCCCAGAGCCAAGAGTTCCTCATGGGTTCCACTCTCGATGATGCGCCCCTTGTCCAAAACATAGATACAGTTGGCGTCTTGGATGGTCGAAAGACGGTGAGCGATGGCAATGGTTGTCCGTCCCTGTCTCATCTTAGCCAGAGAAGCTTGAACCAAACTTTCTGTTTCAGAGTCAATATTGGCTGTCGCTTCATCCAAAATCAGGATTTTAGGCTGACTGGCGACTGTTCTGGCAAAGGCAAGAAGCTGACGCTGACCAGTAGAGAAGCTCGACCCACGCTCAGAAACAGGGGAATCATAACCCTGAGGAAGTTCTTGAATAAAGGAATCTGCATCCACGAAAGCAGCTGCATTCTGGACCTCTTCGTCACTGATTTTTTGGTACATGGCGATATTGGACTTAATGGTTCCATGATAGAGGAAGGGATCCTGCAAGACCAGACCTATGTTTTTTCTCAACTCTTCCTGACTGTAGTCCCTAATATCCACATCATCCAAGAGAACTCGCCCTGACTGAAATTCATAAAAGCGCATGAGGACATTGATAATCGAAGATTTCCCTGAACCTGTATGGCCTACAAATGCAATGGTTTCACCCTTATTAACAGAGAAAGAAATGTCATCAAGAATCGGATGTTTGCCATCATAAGAGAAACATACATGTTCAAACCGAATATTACCTTCTGTAATCTTTGCTTGGCTATCCTTTTGAAGGGGTTCATAGGTCCTCTCGTCAATCAAAGCAAAGACACGACCTGCAGAAACCATAGAAGTTTGAAGGGTTGAAAAGTTTTGCGTCACTTCAATCAAGGGGTCAAAGAGACGATTGATATACTGGATAAAGGCATACATGGTTCCAGCTGTTATTCCCAGATAAAGTCCACGGTAGCCAAAATAAGCCATTAAAACTGCATATCCTAGGAGTTTCAGCAAACTCATGGCAGGGCGCAAAAAGAGGGCATCCAAGGCTACAGAACGGTTGGCATAGACCAAGTGTTCTTGGTTGATTTCATCAAACTCTGACTGTAGGCGCTTCTCTTGATTAAAGGCCTGGATAATCCTGATTCCTTCGATGTTTTCGGCCAGCTTACTATTGATATCTGACAAGAGACTTCTGGTTTTTTCGATAATCTTGACGGATTTTTTCCGATAGAGATTGACCAAAAGGAAAATCAAGGGGAGAAAGAGCAAGACTAATGCAGTCAAACGAAAATCCAACACCAACATGGTATAAAGAGTTGTCAGAAAGATGAAAACTGCTGAGATAAAGCTAGATAAAATCCCTGAAAACATATCACTGATGGTCTCGGTATCATTTGTCAAACGAGAGACGATAGAGCCTGCTGGCGTCTTGTCAAAGTAAGACATACTCAGTTTTTCCATATTGGCAAAGGCATCGCTACGAATATCCCTAACAATACTGTAAGACACGCGCGCAAAGAGAAGATTGCCGACATACTGGACCAGAGTTTGTAGGATATAAAGGCCATAGTAGACCAGCAAAACGGTCACAGCGAGTTGGTTGAGATTGCTGAGATACTGGTCAATAAAGTGGGAAGCCACAAGGGGAATGACACTTTTAATGACCGTCGTCGCTAGTAGAAAACTAAGTGCCAAAAAAGTCAGGAGCCCATAAGGCTTGAGATAAGACATCAAGCGCTTCAATACAGTCCATTGTTCTTGTTTATTCTGCATCTTCTTCTCCTTTCATTTCCAGCTGCTGAGACTGGTAGGTTTGAGCATACCAGCCATCCAAAGCTAGCAAGTCTTCGTGCCTGCCTCGTTCGATGATTTGGCCATTTTGCAGGACTAAAATCAAATCTGCATGGACAACTGCACTGAGGCGATGAGCCGTGATAATGGTTGTCTTGTCCTGACGCGTTTCCTTAAGATTGTCAATAATAGCATACTCTGTCTTGGCATCCACGGCTGACAAGGAATCATCTAAAATCAAAATATCAGGGTCTAAAATCATCGCCCGACTCATAGCCAGACGTTGCTTTTGACCACCAGAAAGACTGACTCCCTTTTCACCAATCAACGTATCAAATCCCTGAGGCATGGCTACAATGTCTTGGTAAACTTGGGCTAGCTTAGTCGCTTCCTCGACCGCTGAAAGGGGCAAGTTAGGATTGCTAAAGCGGATATTATCTAAAATCGAAGTCGCAAAGAGGAACTGGTCCTGAGGGACGTAGCCCATGAGACTGCGAAGGTCTGTCAGACGATAGTCACGAATATTATGACCGTTTAGGTAAATGCCTCCCTTATCCACATCGTATTCACGCAAGAGGAGTTTAATCAAGGACGTTTTTCCAGAGCCTGTCTGACCAACCAAGCCCAGAGTTTGCCCTTTTTCCAAACGAAAGTGAACATCCGTCAGTGTTTCCTCATTTTCAAAGGCAAAGCTATCAATGGCATACTGCAAGCGCCCGTTTTCAATTCCATCTAAAGGAAACTCAGGGTCTTGTACAGGTGATTCCTGAGACAAAAGTTCCTCAATCCGCTGATAGGAAACCTTCCCTCGCTGAGTAATATTAAAGAGGAAACCAATGGCCATAAGAGGCCAAACCAGCATATCCAAGTAGCTGATAAAGGTAACTAAATTCCCAACTGTAATCTGCCCTTCCTGAACCATCAAGGAGCCGACCAAGAGGGTTAAAACATAGGATGAACCAACAAATAAGAGAACCATGGGGTCAAAGAGACTATCGTATTTCATGATTTGGAGGTTCTTTTGGAAGGTCAGTTCATTGACTTCCTGAAAGGACTTGAGCTCGTCCGCCTGATACCCGAAAGACTTGGTCACTTTAATACCTGATACAGACTCCTGTACCTTATTATTAAGTTCAGAAAAGGCAGCCTGCGATTCGCCAAAGGCCTTGTGGGTCTTTCTCCCTAGACGACTGGTGGCATAAGCCATGAAAGGCAGGGGAAGAATGGCAACCAAGGTCATCTGCCATGAAATGCTAAAGAGCATGGTCAACAAGGTCACTAAAGCTGTGATTGAGGCATCCACCGCTGACATAACCCCTCCCCCTGCGAGACGGGTTAAGGCATTGATATCATTGGTGGCATGCGCCATCAGGTCCCCCGTCCGATAGGTCTGATAAAAGGCTGGAGACATTTTAGTAAAATGCTCAAACAATCGAGAGCGCATAATCTGCCCCAGACGATAGGAAGTCCCAAGGATATACATGCGCCAAACATAGCGTAGATAGTACATCCCAAAGGCCACAAGCAACAGGTAAAATAGGTCAAGAAGGAGGTCCTGCTGGCTTAATTGCCCCGATGTTATGGCATCAATGACCCGTCCCATAACCATAGGTGGAATGAGATTGAGGATGGAAACCAAGACCAGGGCCACAATCCCGACTAAATAACGGCGTTTTTCTAACTTGAAAAACCACCAAAGTTTTTGAATAATGGACATAAAATCCCTTTCTGATTGCAAATTGAAACCTGAGGCCAAGACCCCAGGTTTTTCTTATTCATAGGTTACGACTGTGACGGCACCCTTGTCATACTCAGCGATAAAGATATTGGCTACATTGTCATGTCCTTGCTTGCTGAGGTTATCAAGCAGCCATTCTTCGTTACGACCAATCGACTCCAAAACATCGACTTGTATCACACCGTCAGTCACAACTGGATACTTAGGATTTTCATCCCCCATTTGGACCACGATGAGTTGGCCATTTTGCTCCTGCACAGCTCGTTTGACTTGCTTCATCTGGAAAATCCCTTGGCTACGAAGTTTGAGGGCTACATCCGCTGCAGACAAGCCAACTGAACGACAGGCTTCTGGGTCAATCTGCCCATTTTTGATAAGGAGAGTTGGTTTTCCATCAATCAAGCGTTTCACAAAGCGAACATTGTTATTGAGCCACTTGAGGGTCAAGACCAAAATCGTCCACATCATCAAAATCACTGCATACTGGAGAATGCTGATAGAACTATTGTAAATCACCCCACCGATGATACCACCGAGAACATAGTTCTGAATTTGGTCTGTCGCAGAGTTAGGTGCTAGGTTCCCCTTTCCTGTCACATTGATAACAAAAACAAGCGAGAAGAGCCCCAAGGCCAGTTTGATTAAAATTTCCATATAATTGAGTGTCATTTGTTTACCTCCACCAATTCAATAGCGTCTGTTTGATTCAATTCTAATTTCTCTAAAAGATACTTGTCTGGTTGGCTCCCGTTCATGGCACGATAGAAATTTGAACCTACCTTGATAAGTGCTCCATCAGTGGCTGCAGAAGTATTGACATAAACTTCTGATTTATCCACTCCCAAGTCTTTGGAAACAACCTCTATGAAATGAAGGGAAGTTTGAAATTGGTTGTTAGAGGCTTGATTGGTCTGGTATTTTGAGATTGTCACCAAAAGCATGGCCACCAAGGTCAAGGCCAAAATCATGACCAATTCCCGAAACTTAGTCCCCTTTTTATCTCGATAGGCTTTAAAAGCAAAAAATCCTGTGATAGCTAGGAGCACAATCCCAAAGCCAATCATCATTCCATTTTGCTGACTGATTTGGCTAAGTACATAGTCATATGAGTAAAATTTCATTTATTTTCACTCCCTTTCATAAAATCATTCTTAATTATAAACGAAAGAGAGTGATTTTTCAAGCCATACGTTGGGGAAATAGACCTTTTTTTGGTATAATAAAATCTATAATCTGAATGAAAAAGGTAACTTTATGAAACTCATCTCATGGAATATTGATTCCCTCAATGCTGCCCTAACTAGTGACTCAGCTCGTGCCAAATTGTCCCAAGAAGTCCTACAAACCCTTGTGGAAGAAAATGCTGATATCATCGCTATCCAAGAAACCAAACTTTCTGCCAAAGGGCCTACAAAGAAACACTTGGAAATTTTAGAAAAACTCTTCCCAGGCTACGAAAACACGTGGCGCTCTTCCCAAGAGCCTGCCCGTAAAGGCTATGCTGGAACCATGTTCCTCTATAAGAAAGAACTCACACCCACTGTCACTTTCCCAGAAATCGGTGCTCCGTCTACCATGGACTTGGAAGGCCGTATCATCACTCTAGAATTTGATGAATTTTTCGTAACCCAAGTTTACACCCCAAACGCTGGCGATGGCCTCAAACGCTTGGAAGAACGTCAAGTCTGGGATGTCAAATATGCTGAGTATTTGGCTCAACTAGACAAAGAAAAACCAGTCCTTGCAACCGGTGACTACAATGTGGCCCACAATGAGATTGACCTTGCAAATCCTGCTAGCAACCGCCGTTCACCAGGATTTACCGACGAGGAGCGTGCTGGATTTACTAACCTTTTAGCAACTGGATTTACTGATACCTTCCGCCACATTCACGGCGATGTTCCAGAACGCTACACTTGGTGGGCACAGCGCAGCAAGACTTCTAAAATCAATAATACTGGCTGGAGAATTGACTACTGGCTCACAAGTAACCGCATCGCTAACAAGGTGACTAAGTCTGATATGATCGACTCGGGAGCTCGCCAAGACCATACACCTATTGTCATGGAGATTGAACTCTAAGGAGAAAACGAATGGACTATCAAGCTGTCATTCCTGAATTTGTAGTATCTGACATCGAAAAATCACGCCACTTCTACTGCAACCTGCTAGGATTCTCTGTCGAATACGAGCGTCCAGAGGAGAAATTTCTCTTCCTCTCACTTGAAGACTGCCAACTTATGCTAGAAGAAGGCAGCACAGAAGAATTAGCCCAACTAACCTATCCTTTCGGGCGCGGTGTCAATATTTCCTTTGGTATTGAAGATGTCCCTCAACTCCACCAAAAACTGCTAGAAGCTGACTATCCTATCCATCGTCCCCTAACAAAAAGAGAATTTCGAGTGGGAGATAGCTTTATATATCCCCATGAATTTGCGATTTTGGATCCTGATGGTTATTTTTTAAGATTTAGCGAGTAGAATAATAAAGATTGGGAAAAAGTCTTTAAAGTTAGAAAAAGGCATATTGTCAAGTCTTGAAAAATCTTGATAATATGCCTTTTATGATGGAAAAACCTTCTAAATGTTAGCCAATAAGTTAATTTTCTCCCATTATTATTATGTTTGTTCGTTTTTTAAACCAAAACACTAACAAAATATTTGATTTCTAAAGTTATTTAGTGTAAAATAAAAACATTGGCTCAAGCCTATTTAAAATTGAATATCGTTTTACTTGTTTATGTCGTGAATTGGCGCGACGTTTCTACAAGGTGCCGGAACACCTAACAATAAGTAAGTCAGCTTGAGGGGATGGTCTTTTTCACCATGCCTATTTTAGGGACTTGCTTAGAGATTAAGTAGGTCTTTTTTGAATATTTTTATTAAATCACGCCTTTAAGTGTAAACTAAATATTTTTAATATTTCCCTTAATTAGTGCGGACGGGAGCAACTTCCTTCGGAATTTCATCCCTAATTTTTGAGCCAAAAGTCTCAAAAATCCCGTCATAGACAATAACAAGATTATTGTCTATGCTACCACTACGGCGGGAAATATTTGATAAAACTCGCTTCGCTCGTATTAGTTTTATCAAATACATAGTACTAGCAAACTGGTTCACTATAGAAACAGTTAACCAACAAGTAAACTGGCTTTTAGACTTTAGGAGGTCTTATGAAATTATTAGAAGAGCGCATCCTCAAGGATGGGCATATCTTGGGTGACAACATCCTCAAGGTGGATTCCTTTTTAACCCACCAAGTTGACTTTAGCTTGATGCGAGAGATTGGTAAGGTTTTTGCGGAAAAATTTACTGCTGCTGGCATTACCAAGGTTGTAACCATTGAAGCGTCAGGTATTGCTCCAGCCGTTTTTACAGCTGAAGCCTTAAACGTTCCCATGATTTTCGCTAAAAAAGCTAAAAACATCACTATGAACGAAGGTATCTTAACTGCCGAAGTTTACTCCTTTACCAAGCAAGTGACCAGCACTGTTTCTATCGCTGGAAAATTCCTCTCACCAGAGGACAAGGTCTTGATTATCGACGATTTCCTTGCTAATGGCCAAGCTGCTAAAGGCTTGATTCAAATCATCGAACAAGCTGGAGCCACAGTCGAAGCTATCGGTATTGTGATTGAAAAATCCTTCCAAGATGGCCGTGATTTGCTTGAAAAAGCAGGCTACCCTGTTCTATCACTCGCTCGTTTGGATCGTTTTGAAAATGGTCAAGTCATATTTAAGGAGGCAGATCTCTAATGCAAACTCAAGAAAAACACTCGCAAGCAGCCGTTCTTGGCTTGCAGCACTTACTAGCCATGTACTCAGGATCCATCCTGGTTCCCATCATGATTGCGACTGCCCTTGGCTATTCAGCTGAACAGTTAACCTACCTGATTTCTACAGATATCTTCATGTGTGGGGTGGCAACCTTCCTCCAACTCCAACTCAACAAATACTTTGGGATTGGACTCCCAGTCGTTCTCGGAGTAGCCTTCCAATCCGTCGCTCCCTTGATTATGATTGGGCAAAGCCATGGCAGTGGCGCTATGTTTGGTGCCCTTATCGCATCAGGGATTTACGTGGTTCTTGTTTCAGGCATCTTCTCAAAAGTGGCCAATCTCTTCCCATCTATCGTAACAGGATCTGTTATTACCACGATTGGCTTAACCTTGATTCCTGTTGCTATTGGAAATATGGGAAATAACGTTCCAGAGCCAACTGGTCAAAGTCTCTTGCTTGCAGCTATCACTGTTTTGATTATCCTCTTGATTAACATCTTTACCAAAGGATTTATCAAGTCTATCTCTATTTTGATTGGTTTGGTTGTTGGAACTGCCATTGCTGCTAGCATGGGTTTGGTGGACTTCTCTCCTGTTGCGGCAGCACCACTTGTCCATGTCCCAACTCCCCTCTACTTTGGGATGCCAACCTTTGAAATCTCATCTATTGTCATGATGTGTATCATCGCAACGGTGTCTATGGTTGAATCGACTGGTGTTTACCTAGCCTTGTCTGATATCACAAAAGACCCAATCGACAGCACGCGCCTGCGCAACGGTTACCGCGCAGAAGGTTTGGCCGTACTTCTCGGAGGAATCTTTAACACCTTCCCTTACACAGGATTTTCACAAAACGTTGGTTTGGTTAAATTATCAGGTATCAAGACTTGCCTGCCAATCTACTACGCAGCTGGTTTCCTGGTTCTCCTTGGACTCCTTCCTAAGTTTGGTGCCCTTGCTCAAATCATTCCGAGCCCTGTCCTCGGTGGTGCCATGCTGGTGATGTTTGGTTTTGTATCGATTCAAGGGATGCAAATCCTCGCCCGTGTTGACTTTGCTAACAATGAACACAACTTCCTTATCGCAGCAGTTTCAATCGCTGCAGGTGTCGGACTCAACAATAGTAATCTCTTCATCAGCATGCCGACAGCCTTCCAAATGTTCTTCTCAAACGGAATCGTCGTAGCCAGCCTACTTGCTATTGTCCTAAATGCCGTATTAAATCATAAGAAGAAATAAAAAAAGAGGTGTGAGCCTCTTTTTTGTGTGACAAAATAAAAACATCTACTCATATATACTAGTCTCATAGTCCTGAAAATCGTCTGCATCAAGAACAATTTCACAACTCTTATACTTTTCTCTTACAAGTCGTTCGGCTTCATCTGGATTTTCAGCCTCTATGCTTACTAAACGGGTTAGAGTTTCTGTAATTTCTACTGTATACTTTTTCATCTTAAGTTTCTCTCCAATAACTCACTTATTAGCAATAATCTATGTTTTGGGCTTTCCAACCACTCTGGTAATTCATCTCCATATTCCCAGCTATATTTTTTATTCAATAAAGAAAGTTGTTTCTCATCACCAAACTCCATATTTTCAGATAACCACCTCACACAATCAGGGTCTGATAAAGTATAAACCATTACACATAAGTTTTCATAATTACTCTCTGTTTCATAATCAGGCCAGATGACTTTTAAGAAATCATACACCTCTTCTGATGCAACAAATTGTTTCGTTTTCATAATTTCCGATACTTTCCTCTACCTTTAAATTCTATTATTTCTTTGTCTCTTAATATTTGAAGCTGTTGCCTAATTTTTTCTTTGATATGATTGTTCTTAACAAAGATATTTTTTAGGTCACTTTCAAAACGATACATATCTTCAAGGGTAAATTCTGAACCCTCTATCTTATCTATACAATTTAGAATTTCTATTGTCCAACCTCTTACTGAAAGAGAGTTCTTCCTTAAAAATAAACTTTGCTTAAATTCTTTTGTAACTTTTTCTGGATCTCTAACTTGTCCATTTTTCACAAGAAATATTCTTCCTTTAGAAGGTACTTGTGATAAATCAATGTTACAACCAATCCAACCTGCTCGTCTAGCAGTTGGCGCAAGTGGCTTCCTTTGAATAATTGATTTCGGTGTAACAAATTGCTTTGGAAGGACCAGAAAATTATTTACCTCAAAATTTTTTGTATAAGTTAAAAAAAGAAATTAGGATTATTATCTGCCTGAACACGCTCCATCATCGTTGCATAAGCACCATCATTGATTGTTGATGAAAAATTTCCTTTTTTGCTCTTTAGTTCAAACTCCTCACTACAATGATTACAATAAAAATCTGCTACAGGCCGATTATTTTCAAAATGATTTAAGGGATTGTTCCCACAATTAGGGCAATAAGACTGACGATAAACCCAATCCTCCGTTAAGATACGTGCCTTTTGGCTATTACTTTTATAGGTTTCTACTAATTCTAAATTAAAGTGTAATTCCATTTAAAAATTCCTCACTAATATGAGAATTCACTCGATATAATCAATTAAAATCTACTATAACTAGTATACCACAATATGTACCTATTACATTTGTATTTCATCACTCTCTTTTATATTTCCTTCTAACATATCTCATAAATTAAAAATGAGTGAGATAAATTTATCCCACTCACCTTTCTTTATATCCTTACCTGTCTTTCTTCTGACCGCTGGCCTGTGACAAACATGGTAAAGGTTGCTTTGCAGACGTTTCTGCCTTCTTGATTGGTGATATCCACATCCACTACACAGGTTGTGCGACCTTGATGGACGCATTCTCCTTTAATGGTCAGCACATCGTCGAGTTTTCCTGCTTTGAGGTAGTTGATAGAGGATTGGAGAGTCACTCCGTCTAGTCCTAGCGAAATGACCACCAAACCACTGATCTGGTCGCAAAGGGTAAAGAGATAGCCACCATGGGCATTGCCATAGTAGTTGAGCGACGAGTTCACTACTTTGGTCGTCACCACAACGTGACCATCTCTCATTTGTTCAATTTCGTAATTTTCAAAGGCAGATATAGCATCAAAATGAAAATCTTTCATCGTTTCCTCCTGATATTTCAAACGACACTATGATACTACTTTTTATAGGACTGTGCAAGGAGAAAGCTCCTAGTCTAGTAAAATTCCGACCTGTTCCACAAAGCGCATAAAGGCTGTCTGTCCTTGTTCCGTCTGCTTGTAGACTCCTGCATCCTCAAGTACACGCGCAAAGATAGCCCCCACAGAGTCCTTGACGATTTCAAGGGCTTTTTCTTTATCTGTTAGGTCTGGATATTGGGCTCTAAGTTGGTCTGCCCATTCCTGATGATAGTCGGCAACTGTATCAGCTTCTCCTACAAGATAGCTAGCGACTTGCTCCACTTCTTCTTTCAGACGTGGTGGCAAGATTGCCAAGCCCATGACCTCAATCAAGCCGATATTTTCCTTCTTGATATGTTGGACATCCTTGTGAGGATGATAGATGCCATCAGGATGTTCTGCAGAAGTCTGATTGTCCCGCAAGACCAAGTCCAACTCAAACCGGCCATCACGTTTGCGCGCTATAGGTGTGATGGTGTGATGCGGTGTCCCATCAGTCTCTGCCAAAATCTGCACTGCAGGATCTGAATACTGGCACCATTCCTGCAAAATCTTGTCAGCTAAGTTGATCAAATCTTCTTTGGAATTCGAAGTCAAACGCAACACTGACATTGGCCACTTGACAATCCCAGCCTTGACCTGCTCAAAACCAGCAAAAGAAAAAGTCTTTTGCATAGGAGCCAATTCCATAGGAAATACGTGACGGCCTCCCTGATAGTGATCATGAGTCAAGATAGAACCTCCCACAATTGCTAAGTCCGCATTTGAACCCGCAAAATAGCCCGGAAACTGCTCTACGATAGCCAGCAAACGTTCAAAACTCTGACGACTAATAGCCATAGGACGATGCTGGCCATCTAAGAAAATACAGTGCTCATTAAAGTAAGCATAGGGCGAATACTGGAAGCCCCATTCCTGACCAGCCATTTCAAAACGGATAATACGGTGGTTGCTGCGAGCTGGGTGGTTAACCCGACCATGGTAGCCTTCGTTCTCTAGACAAAGCTGACACTGGGGATAATGGCTAGCTTGCACCAACTTAGCCGCCGCAATCTCTTTGGGATCCTTTTCAGGCTTAGAGAGATTGATGGTAATTTCAAGTTCTCCGTAGTCAGATGGAACACGATAAGCGATATTTTTAGCAATGGCCTTGAGTTTGATATAGTCGTTTTTCTGGCTGAACTGGTAAAAATCCGCTATCGCCTGCTCTGGAGATTGGGCATAGGTCTCCCAGAAGTCACGATTGACCTCACTCGGACAAGGGGTCACCAAATCCATCAGTTCAGCACCAAGGATTTCACGCGCAGTCTGACTATCCTCAATCGTCTCTAATCGAACGGCTTCCTCAACCAGCTGGTCCTTGAGGTCAATCAATTGATCTAGATCCGTCTCAACTTCCAAAACACCATCTCCCACTCGTGCCAAGACACGATTGGTCAGGTAGATTCGATCCATTTCCTCAAATGAACTTTCAGAAATGACATGTGTTACAAATTTATCTACTAAGGTCACTATAGAGCCTCCTTTTGACTAGTCAAGGACGCGAGTGCCACCTGCAACTTCAGCGATATAGAAGCTTGGAGCGTATCCAACTACTTCCTCATAGTGTTTGCCTACAGCTTCCTTAAAGGCCTCAACAGTGTCTTTTTGCACCAAGGCAATGGCACATCCGCCAAAACCTGCCCCTGTCATACGAGCACCGAGAACACCTTCTTGTGCCCAAGCTGTGTGAACAAGGGTATCCAATTCCAAACCAGTTACTTCATAGTCATGCTCTAGGGAAACGTGTGACGCATTCATCAAACGACCAAATGTTTCCAAATCTCCTGCTTGAAGGGCTACTTGAGCTTTGAGGGTACGTTGGTTTTCAAGCACAGCATGGCGAGCACGTTTCAAACGATTTTCATCTTTAATCAGATAGCTATATTGGTCAAAGGCCCACTCATCCAATTCACCCAAGGTCTGAATATCTAAGGATGCTTGCAATTCTTCCACTGCTTTTTCACACTCAGCACGGCGTTCATTGTATTTAGAGTCTGCCAATTCGCGACGTTTGTTGGTGTTCATGATGACAACAACATTGTCTTTCAAATCAAGTGGCACCAAGTCGTATTCTAGAGTATTAGTATCTAGGTAAATAGCACGTTGGTCAGCTCCCATACCGATAGCAAACTGGTCCATGATACCAGAGTTGACTCCGATAAAGTTGTTTTCTGTTTGTTTTCCGATTTTAACCAAATCGAGACGGTCTAATTTTAAGTCAAAGAGATGCTCAGCCACGACCCCTGTCAAGAGTTCAAGGGAAGCTGAAGAAGATAAGCCAGCACCATTTGGGATATTCCCATAAACATAAAAATCAAAACCTTTGTCAATCACGTGCCCAACTTCTTGCAAGAAATGAAGGACACCTTTTGGATAGTTGGTCCAGTTATGCTCTTTTTCAAACTTGAGGTCAGCTAGAGGAACTTCGATAATGCCCTTGCCCTCAAAATTAGCTGAGTAGAAACGTAAAACTTGGTCGTCACGCTTACGAGCTGCACCGTAAGTTCCCAAGGAAATAGCAGCAGGAAAAACGTGCCCACCGTTGTAGTCTGTGTGCTCACCAATCAAATTGATACGACCTGGTGAAAAGAATGTTTGGTCTGCTTCTTGACCAAAAACAGCAAGAAAATCTTTGCGAAGGGCTTCAGCAGTAAGATGTTGTGTCATATGAATTCTCCTTTTACTGTCCGTTAAGTCACCTTAACGTGTAATCGTTTTCTTCTATTGTATCCAAGGGACTTCCCAAGGTCAATCCTTTTTACTAAAATTTTACTAAACTATCAGTAAAATACAGAAAAATATGATATACTAACCTAAAAGAAGGAGGATTTATGGCTACCTTAAAAGACATTGCACAGTTAGCCTCTGTCTCTATCGCGACCGTATCCCGTGTCCTCAATCGCGACCAGAGTCTATCTGTTACAGAAGAAACCAGACACCGTATTTTAACTGTTGCTGAAGAGCTGGGCTACACCAAGCACCTCAAGACAGGCGAGTCCCACAAGCCCAAGCAAAAGATTGCCATTATCCAATGGGTCAGCGAACAAGGGGAGCTAGACGATCTCTACTACTACCAGATTCGCCTAGGCATAGAAAAAAGAGCCCAAGAACTGGACTATGATATTTTACGCTATTTTAATGACCATCCTTTTACACTGAGCGAGGAAGTCATCGGGATTCTCTGCATCGGAAAGTTTAGTCGAGCTCAGATCTCTGCCTTTGAAGAATACCAAAAGCCTCTTGTCTTTCTAGACAGTGATACTCTTTCACTAGGACATACCTGCATTATCACGGACTTTTACACTGCCATGAAACAGGTTGTCGATTATTTCCTCAGTCAAGGGATGGACCGTATCGGGATTCTAACAGGGCTTGAGGAAACAACAGACCAAGAAGAAATCATTGAGGATAAGCGGCTGGAAAATTTCAGAAACTACAGTCAAACAAAAGGAATCTATCATGATGAACTGGTCTTTCAAGGAAGCTTTACTGCCCAGTCTGGCTATGACTTAATGAAGGAGGCTATTCAGAACTTAGGAGACCAACTCCCACCAGCCTTTTTCGCAGCTAGCGATAGTTTAGCCATCGGTGCCCTCCGTGCGCTCCAAGAAGCTGGAATCAGCCTACCAGACCGCGTCAGCCTCATTTCCTTTAACGACACTAGTCTGACCAAGCAAGTCTATCCTCCCCTCTCCAGCATCACCGTCTATACCGAAGAAATGGGCAGAGCAGGCATGGATATTCTTAATAAGGAAGTACTCCACGGTCGCAAAATCCCTAGCCTAACCATGTTGGGAACCAGACTGACTCTGAGAGAAAGTACAAGGAATGAATAGGATAACAAAACGACCTCTAGCGAGGTCGCTTTTCTAATGATGATGCCCATGCTTCTGCTCTAATTCTCTCACCCTCCGCTTATGTTGCGCATGATTGCTTTGACTGCTATCTACTTCAATAGTGATATTCTGCACGCCTCTTTCTTCTAAACATTGACGCACCACTTCTTTGGTTTCCATCATCTGTTCCCAGTCCTTGATACAAATGTGAACAATAGCATTATTCTCTAGACCATCCATGGACCAAATGCTAAGTTGATTGACACTGTTGACATTGGGTAGAGCCTCTAAATCCTTCTCCAAATCACTTGTCTCGACTCCTTCTGGCACAGCATCTAGGAAAATTTTCAGTGCGCTCCAAAAGCGAGGAATGGCTTTCGACAGAATAAAGATAGAAATAACTAGTGATAAAAGCGGATCGAGGATATACCAGTCCGTAAATCGAAGAATAATCGCCATTAGAATGACGGCCAACCAACCAAGAGTGTCTTCCAAAAAATGCAGGCTAAGAATTGACTCGTTCTTTGTTTTCCCCTTACGAACTACCAGACTTGCTAGCACATTAATGGCTACTGCAATGATTCCCAGCCAGAGGATGCCTTCCTCATTGACGGGTTGCGGGTGAACAATCTTTGTGACATTTTCCAAGATCACTAGGACAGACCCTATCATAAGAATCACAGCCGTTAGCATGGCTCCTAAAAGACTAAAACGTTTGTAACCCAAGGTGTACTGTCTATCTTCTTCACGGTTTGAAATTGTTTCTAAAAGGGCTGAGATGCCAATGGCTATAGCATCTCCCAAGTCATGAACGGAATCAGCAAGAACTGCACTCGAACCAAAGATTCCTCCTGCGATAAACTCAACAATCGCATAGCTTAAATTTAAGAAAAAAGCTAACCAGATAGATGTTTTAGAACTCATTTCTCTCCCTCCTTTGGTATAATGGGTATATACATACTTCTTTCATTTGTATTATCTAATAAAATTCAAAGAAAGGATAGAAGCAAACTGTCAGCCATGTTCAGTTCTGAACAGTTTGTCTCAAGTGTCTACATGCCAAAAAGAGACCGTCGAGTCAGCAAGACGAAAAAAGCCATCTATCAAGCTTTTTTACAACTTTTGAACGACAAAGGCTATGATGCCACTACTGTTCAGGATATCATTGACCTAGCAGATGTTGGGCGTTCTACTTTTTACTGTCACTATGAAAGCAAGGAACTCCTTTTAGATGAGCTCTGTCGCTACCTCTTTCATCATCTCTTTGAAAGGGAAGGACACTTTACTACCGAGGACTACCTCGCACATATCTTTTTACATTTTCAGAAAAACCAGGACCATGTTACCAGTCTGCTATTTTCCAAAAATGACTACTTCCTCCGTCAACTCCATAAAGAGCTAGAACACCATGTCTATCCCATGTTGGCTGATGAGTTAAAAGAAGCCCACACTAATCTGCCTACTTCTTACCTCCAACACTTGGTCGTGTCCAACTTTATCGAGACATTGACCTGGTGGCTCAAAAAAGGACAAGACTTTACATACCAGGAAGTTGTCCAGTTTTATCTAGACCTTCTCATTCCTAAAAATTGAATACAGAGTAGAGCTCAGTTGCCTTATTTCTAGGCTACTGAGTTTTCATCTTTTCAACAATCAAAAAAGCCCAGACAACATTGTCTGAGCAGTTTTCTATATGGTCGTTTAACAAAGTTGAGTTTGACATTTTCAAACTATTTCTTCAACAAACCTTGTTCTTGTAGAAACTCCTTGGCTACTTGTTCTGCTGACTTGCCTTCAACACCGACTTGATAGTTAAGCTGGCTCATCTGGCTTTCAGTAATTTTACCAGCCAATTTATTGAGAACTGTTTCCAACTCTGGACGTTTCTTGAGAAGAGCTTCTTTCATTAGTGGAGCCCCTTGATAAGGTGGGAAGAGTTGCTTGTCATCTTCCAAGACCTGCAAATCATAACGCGCCAACTCTGCATCAGTCGAATAAGCGTCCGTGATTTGAATATCACCTGACTGAATTGCCTGATAGCGAAGGGCTGGTTCCATGGTCGCCACATTGAGATTGAGACCATACATTGACTGCAAGCCCTTATTTCCATCTTCACGGTCATTGAACTCAAGTGTAAAACCTGCCTTCAACTGCCCTTCCACTTTTTTTAAGTCAGAAATGGTCTTCAAGCCATATTCTTGAGCAATCTTTTTCGGAACAGCTACAGCGTAGGTATTTTGATAAGACATAGGTTTGAGATAGGCTAGATGATCCTGTTTAGCAATGCCATCACGCGCCACCTGATAAACCTGCTCTGGCTCATGACTCACTTTCGGTGATGGTTGAAGCAGACTTTCAGTCACCGTACCAGTAAATTCAGGATAGATGTCAATATCGCCTTTTTTCAGAGCTTCATAGAGAAAGCTTGTTTTCCCAAAATTCGGTTTAACAGTCGCAGTCATACTGGTATTTTCTTCAATCAGTAACTTATACATATTGGCCAAAATTTCTGGTTCTGGACCCAATTTCCCAGCAATAACCAAGTTTTCTTTCTCTTTTTGAGCCAAAAGGGCTGGACTATAAGACAGACCGAGCAATATTGTCACCAAGGCAAAACCAGAGAAAATCGTCCGCAATTTTGCTTTTTCCATCACTTTTAGCAGGAAGTTAAAGGCAATGGCAAGCACTGCAGAAGAAAGGGCCCCAATCAAAATCAGACTGGCATTATTACGGTCAATTCCCAAAAGGATAAAGGAACCCAGTCCGCCAGCACCGATCAAGGCCGCCAAGGTTGCCGTACCGATAATTAAGACAGCTGCCGTCCTAATCCCAGACATCATAACAGGCATTGCAAGTGGAATTTCAAACTTCTTGAGTCGCTCCCACCTAGTCATCCCAAAGGCAATCCCAGCCTCTTGTAGACTTGGATCAATTCCCTTGAGTCCAGTGATGGTATTTTGTAAAATCGGAAAGATCGCATAGATCACTAGAGCTGTCAAAGCTGGCAAGGTTCCAATTCCCATCAAGGGGATAAAGAGCCCCAACAAGGCCAGAGACGGGATGGTCTGGAAAATCCCTGCAATCTGCAAAACCCAATCCGCCAACTTCTCATGATAGCGAAGATAAACAGCCAAGGGAATCGCTATAAAGATAGCCAGCAACAAGGTCAAAAGTGACAACTGCAAATGTTGAGATAGAGCTGTCAACCAATCACTAAAACGATCCTGAAAAGTTGCAATTAAATTAGTCATGAACACTACCTCCAAACAAGTCTGCTACAAATTCTGTGGCAGGAGCTTTTAAAATCGTCTCGGGATTCGCCACCTGGCGAATCTCTCCATCCTGCAAGACAGCAATACGGTCTGCCAATTTCAAGGCTTCATCCGTATCATGGGTCACAAAAATCGTTGTCATCCCAAACTCTTTATGCAATTCTTTCGTCAGAACCTGTAACTGTTTGCGAGAAATAGCATCCAAGGCTGAAAAAGGTTCATCCATGAGGAGAATCTTAGGCTGACCAATCATAGCCCGTACAATTCCAACACGCTGTTGCTCCCCACCAGATAATTCACTAGGCAAACGATGCCCATACTCAGCTACTGGCAAGCCAACCTTAGCCAAAAGCTCTTCTGTTTTCTTAGCAATATCTTCCTTGCTCCATCCCTTCATCTCAGGAATCAGGGCAATATTTTCCGCGACCGTTAGATTAGGAAATAGAGCAATAGCCTGTAAAACATAACCAGTAGAAAGACGAAGTTCACGCTCATCATAATCTTTGATTCGCTTGCCATCCATATAAATATTTCCATCAGTTGGTTCCAAGAGGCGGTTGACCATCTTGATCATGGTCGTCTTACCTGAGCCAGATGGCCCAACTAAAACCATAAACTCGCCATTCTCAATCCGTAAATTAACATCTCTCAAGACATCTTTTTCTGTGTAGCGTAAAGCTACATTTTTGTATTCAATCATTCTGTATCCTCAATTTAAAACTTTCCTCGGTTGGTCAAATCTTCTACCTTAGGCATGACTTCCTTATTGTCCCAATGTTCCACAATTTTCCCGTTTTCTAGACGGAAGATATCGTACTGGGCATAAGCAACTCCATCAATCTGAGTCTGACCATAGCTAACCACATAGTTTCCTTGTCCTAAGAGTTGGAAAACAAAGTCAAAAGTGGCCTTTACTTATAAACAGCTAATTTGCTCCATTTTAAACCTCATTTTCCTCCTCTTTCAGATTCGCCAAAATTCTTTCTTGAAAGGCTTCAAACTGACGAATTTCTTCCTCTGAAAATCCTTTGTAAAAAATCGTATCCAATTTCTGACTGACACGATGCCCCACTTCTTTCTGAGACTGCCCCAACTCTGTTAAAACCAAATACTTCTTACGCTTATCTTCTCCACATGGACTAATAGTTACAAGATTTTGTTCCTCTAGCTTTTTTATCATCGTCGTCAGCGTATTATTAGCAAGTCCAGTCGCCAAAGCAATATCTGTCGCAGTTGCACAGCCAGTTTCACTATTCCATAAAACCGCTAAAATCTTTCCCTGCTCACTCCGATAAAGAGCTTCAGGGTCTTGGCTCAGTAACCTTTGAAAAATCCGCCCATTCAATAAACGAATATGATGATCTAGCAAATGACTATCTTTCATGACACCTCCAATTTATTTCGATATCGAAACGAATAAAGTAATTGTAACACTCATTATTCTAACTGTCAACTATTTCGATTTAGAAATAATTTTTCCCAATAAAAAAATCTCCTACTCAAGGTAGAAGATTTCAATCTTATAAACTTAATCCGTCATGTCCGATACCAAAGTTCGACGTTCCAATGGAATACTGCACATAACTAGCAAGAAAATGAAACCTGACTGAATCCAGAAGAGGGCCAAGTCAAAGATTCCGTGTACAGCAACCACTGTAAGAAAAGATAGATAAAGACCAATAATCGGACGTTTCCCCGACTCCTGACTCATATCCATCATCAAGCGAACAGGAGCCACAGAAGACAAAACTAGTAAAATGGTCCCCACAATTCCGTAACTCAGAATCGTATCGATATAAAGACTGTGAGCATGTTCATGATAAGGAGCATGTATCCGAGGATAAGAGTGCATATAGGTTAATGGCCCCTCACCCCAAAAAGGATTTTGCTTAAATAAGGCCATCCCAGCATCCCAGATAGAAATCCGTTCTTCCATAGAAGAGTCTAAAGTCCCCATCCGAACTCCTAAATCACTGGAAAAAAGGAAACTCAAGCCAATCGCAAAGACCCCAATACTAAGCCAAAAGGCCTTCCAGTTTTTAATGGTCGTAAAGAGATAGATAATGGCTCCAGCGATAATAGCAGGAAAGGCAGTTCGATTTTGCGTAAAATTCAAACCGAAGAGATTACCAAAGCCTGCAATCACACAGAATACTTTCAACCAATTCAACTTGGTCGTTGTAAACAGATAGAAAGCAATCATGATACAGAAACAACAAATAATTCCATAATAATTAGGATTAAAGAAGGTCACTTCTGCACGATTCTGATGCCACACCTGCATATTGGGTGAAAGAAAAGCATAGTTGAATTTCTTCACAATTTGGAAATGTTCTAAACTCGCAAAAGCAGCTGACAAGACGCTACCAAACAAGACGAGCTGCAAAATCAATCGAAAGAATTTATGTGATAAAATCGACTGATAGTGCAAAAAGAAAACAGTAAATAGAAAAATTCCTACTGAAGCCACAAGACCCATCCAATTTTGAGCAAAAGTGGATATAACAGTACTATAGCCAAGAAAAAGAAGTAGCATCGGATGCTCCCCCATTTTCTGAAGAATACTTTTCATATCTCCTGTAAAAATCAAACTGATAATATATAAACAGAATACAACTACAAAAAGATAAAAGGGTAAAAAGATACTCAGGATAATTCCCAATAAAATCAGTTCTTTACTAGACAACCCTTTCAGCTTTTCAATAAAGCCTATTGATTTCAAAATGAATCCTTTCTCTCCAAATCAATTGATTCAGATAATAGTAAGCTATCCTTTATTGTACCACTTTTTTAGCAATTTGAAAACAAAGGAATCGCTTCCATAGGTAAAAAAGCGAGCAAAAATACTGAGATTTCACAACTCAAGCTTAATAACTAGATTCACTCTAAAAAATCGTGCCGAAAATAGTAGGCATATGTTAAAATAGTAGTAATAAAATATAGATTAGAAGCAACTATCCAAACTAAAATCAAATCATATACTATTCTTAAAGAAAGGAAACACTATGAAATCCTACCAAGCCGTCTACCAAATTCTAGCTAAAGAAACCGACTATATCAGCGGAGAAAAAATCGCAGAAGAACTATCCCTAAGCCGAACATCAATTTGGAAAGCCATCAAGCGTCTAGAACAAGAAGGCATTGAAATTGATAGTATCAAAAACAAAGGCTACAAACTGGTGAATGGAGACCTTATTCTTCCAGAACTTCTAGAACAAAATCTTCCAATTAAAATCAGTTTTAAACCCGAAACAAGATCAACACAACTCGATGCAAAAGAAGCAATTGATTTAGGAAATGAAGCAAACACCCTCTATCTAGCTTCCTATCAAACAGCTGGCCGAGGACGTTTTCAACGTTCTTTCTACTCCCCACAAGGTGGCATTTATATGACACTCCATCTTAAACCCAATCTGCCCTATGACCAATTACCATCCTACACACTACTTGTAGCAGGAGCTGTCTACAAAGCCATTAAGAACCTAACTTTAATTGATGTCGACATAAAATGGGTCAATGATATCTACCTAAACAATCATAAAATTGGAGGAATCCTTACTGAGGCAATGACCTCTGTAGAAACTGGCTTAGTCACAGATATCATTATTGGAGTAGGTATTAATTTCACTATTAAAGACTTTCCTCAGGAATTAAAAGAAAAAGCTGCTAGTTTATTTAAAACACCAGCACCTATTACCAGAAATGAATTAATCATAGAAATCTGGCGGACTTTCTTCGAAACACCAGCAGAAGAACTATTATACCTATACAAAAAACAGTCATTCGTTCTAGGAAAAGAAGTTACTTTCATACTAGATCAAAAAGACTACAAGGGACTTGCTAAAGATATCTCAGAAAATGGCAAACTTTTAGTTCAATGTGATAACGGAAAAGAAATCTGGCTCAATAGCGGAGAAATTTCACTCAAGAGTTGGAAGTAATAATAAACTAGCACAACCATAGAATCGACAATATATAAAGATTTTAGCTTTTCTGCAGCCCTATACAGTTGAAAAAGAGCCATTTTAAGGAGAATTCTAGTAGGAATACCAGTCGTTTCTAGGTAAGGGATCTTAGACGGTTTTTGAAAGTCATATTTCTTCATTTGACTTCCAGAACTAGGACAAGATGGGGCATTGTAATCCAGTTTCGCGATGATTTCCTTGTGAGTATCCCTATTGACGATATCTAAAATCTTGATATTTTGGTCTTTGATATCGAACAATTTTGTGATAAAATGTAACTATTCCATATGATTCTTTCTAATGATGGTTTGGTTGCTTTTCATTATGGATCATATGGAACTTTTTTCTACATAAAAATAGGCTCCATAATATTTATAATAGATTTACCCACTACAAATAATATAGAGCATTTTTTATGTGGAAAACTCAAGGAAATCATCGCTTTTTTCATAAAAAAATGCTATAATGAAGGGTATGAAATATCACGATTATATCTGGGATTTAGGTGGAACTTTACTAGATAATTATGAAACTTCAACAGCTGCATTTGTTGAAACTTTAGCGCTGTATGGTATTACACAAGACCACGACAGTGTCTATCAGGCTTTAAAGGTTTCTACTGATTTTGCGATTGAGACATTCGCTCCCGACTTAGATCATTTTTTAGAAAAGTACAAGGGAAATGAAGCCCGAGAGCTAGAACACCCGATCTTATTTGATGGAGTTGCTGACTTATTGGAAGACATTTCAAATCAAGGTGGGCGTCATTTTTTAGTCTCTCATCGAAATGATCAGGTCTTGGAAATTTTAGAAAAAACCTCTATAGAAGCTTATTTTACAGAAGTGGTGACTTCTAACTCAGGCTTTAAGAGAAAACCAGATCCTGAGTCCATGATTTATTTAAGAGAAAAGTATCAAATTAACTCTGGTCTTGTCATCGGTGATCGGTCGATTGATATCGAAGCAGGGCAAGCTGCTGGACTCGATACCCACTTGTTTACCAGTATCGTGAATTTAAGACAAGTATTAGACATGTAAGAAAAAGGAATAAGATGACAGAAGAAATTAAAAATCTGCAGGCACAAGATTATGATGCCAGTCAAATTCAAGTTTTAGAGGGCTTAGAGGCTGTTCGTATGCGTCCAGGGATGTATATCGGATCGACCTCAAAAGAAGGTCTTCACCATCTAGTCTGGGAAATTGTTGATAACTCAATTGATGAAGCCTTGGCAGGATTTGCTAGCCATATTCAAGTCTTTATTGAGCCAGATGATTCGATTACTGTTGTCGATGATGGGCGTGGTATCCCAGTCGATATTCAGGAAAAAACAGGTCGACCTGCCGTTGAGACCGTCTTTACTGTCCTTCACGCTGGAGGAAAGTTTGGCGGTGGCGGATACAAGGTTTCAGGTGGTCTTCACGGAGTGGGGTCTTCAGTAGTTAATGCCCTATCCACTCAACTAGACGTTCATGTCCACAAAAATGGGAAGATTCATTACCAAGAGTACCGTCGTGGTCATGTTGTCGCAGACCTTGAGGTAGTTGGAGATACGGATAAAACGGGAACAACAGTTCACTTCACACCGGATCCAGAAATTTTCACTGAAACAACAACCTTTGATTTTGATAAATTAAATAAACGGATTCAAGAGTTGGCCTTTCTAAATCGTGGTCTTCAAATATCCATCACAGATAAGCGTGAGGGGTTAGAACAAACTAAGCATTACCACTATGAAGGTGGGATTGCTAGCTACGTTGAATATATCAATGAGAACAAGGATGTAATCTTTGATACACCAATCTACACAGATGGTGAGATGGATGATATCACAGTTGAAGTAGCCATGCAGTACACAACGGGTTACCATGAAAACGTCATGAGTTTTGCCAACAATATTCATACCCATGAAGGTGGAACGCATGAACAAGGTTTCCGTACAGCCTTGACACGTGTTATCAACGATTATGCTCGTAAGAATAAGTTACTGAAAGACAATGAAGACAATCTGACAGGGGAAGATGTCCGTGAAGGCTTAACTGCAGTTATCTCAGTTAAACACCCAAATCCACAGTTTGAAGGACAAACCAAGACCAAACTGGGGAACAGCGAAGTAGTCAAGATTACCAATCGTCTTTTCAGTGATGCCTTCTCTGATTTCCTCATGGAAAATCCACAGATTGCCAAGCGTATCGTGGAAAAAGGGATTTTAGCTGCCAAGGCTCGTGTGGCTGCTAAGCGTGCGCGTGAAGTCACTCGTAAAAAATCTGGTTTGGAAATTTCCAACCTTCCAGGGAAATTAGCAGACTGTTCTTCTAACAATCCTGCGGAAACAGAACTCTTTATCGTCGAAGGAGACTCAGCGGGTGGATCAGCCAAATCTGGTCGTAACCGTGAGTTCCAGGCTATCCTTCCAATTCGCGGTAAGATTTTGAACGTTGAAAAAGCAAGTATGGATAAGATTCTAGCTAACGAAGAAATTCGTAGTCTTTTCACAGCGATGGGAACTGGATTTGGTGCAGAATTCGATGTTTCAAAAGCCCGTTACCAAAAGCTCGTTTTGATGACCGATGCCGATGTCGATGGAGCCCACATTCGTACCCTTCTTTTAACCTTGATTTATCGTTATATGAAACCAATCCTAGAAGCTGGTTATGTTTATATCGCCCAACCACCAATCTATGGTGTCAAAGTTGGAAGTGAGATTAAAGAATATATCCAGCCAGGAGCAGACCAAGAAATCAAACTCCAAGAAGCCTTAGCTCGTCACAGTGAAGGCCGTGCTAAACCAACTATTCAGCGTTATAAGGGGTTAGGTGAAATGGATGACCATCAATTATGGGAAACAACCATGGATCCAGAACACCGCTTAATGGCTAGAGTTTCTGTGGATGATGCGGCTGAAGCAGATAAAATCTTTGATATGTTGATGGGAGATCGAGTAGAGCCTCGTCGTGAATTTATCGAAGAAAATGCCGTCTATAGTACACTTGATGTCTAAAAAATCGGGAGAAGTAGTTCCCTTGGTCTAAAAAATATGATATAATCATTACGATTGTTTCAAGTAAAAAAGGAGTTTAATATGTCTGGTACACTAGTAATTTATCTTGCAATTGCTGTTGCAGTTTTCTTAGTGATTGCCTATGCTATCGCAATCTACGTACGAAAACGCAATGAAAGTAAATTAGCAATTTTAGAAGAGAAAAAAGAAGAGCTGTACAATCTTCCAGTAAACGATGAAGTTGAAGCTGTAAAAAATATGCACTTGATTGGACAAAGTCAAGTGACTTTCCGTGAGTGGAACCAAAAATGGGTTGACCTATCTCTTAACTCTTTTGCGGATATCGAAAATAATCTTTTTGAGGCAGAAGGCTATAACAACTCATTCCGTTTTTTCAAGGCCAGTCATCAAATAGACCAAATCGAGAGTCAAATTACCTTGATTGAAGAAGATATTGCGGCAATTCGTAATGCTTTGGCAGATTTGGAGAAACAAGAGTCTAAAAATAGTGGACGTGTTCTTCATACTTTGGACTTGTTTGAAGAGTTGCAACACCGAGTGGCTGATCATTCTGAAGAATATGGCCAAGGTTTATCTGAAATCGAAAAACAATTGGAAAATATCCAATCAGAGTTTTCTCAGTTTGTTACTTTGAACACTTCAGGTGACCCAGTAGAAGCTGCTGTGATTTTGGATAATGCTGAAAATCATATCTTGGCTTTGAGTCACATAGTAGATCGCCTGCCAGCAATTGTAAAAACATTATCTAAAGAGCTACCTGATCAATTGGAAGATTTGGAAGACGGTTACCGTAAACTTTTAGATGCTAATTATCATTTCGCTGAAACGGATATTGAATCTCGCTTCCAATTGCTTTATGAAGCTTTGAAGAAAAACCACGAAAATATTGCACAATTAGAGTTGGATAATGCTGAGTATGAAAATACTCAAGTTCAAGAAGAAATCAATACACTCTATGATATCTTTACACGAGAAATTGCTGCTCAAAAAGTAGTAGAAGGCTTAGTTGCAACCCTTCCTACATATTTGAAACACATGAAAGATAGTAATGCTGTTTTAGTGGAAGATATTCAACGATTGAGTAACAATTACCTACTATCTGAAACGGATGTTAGTCATGTTCATAGATTACAAGCTGAGTTAGAATCTTTAGAAGAATCTGTATTGGAATTAACTTCTGAACAAGAGGAACATTCTGAACCTTATTCATTCCTTGAAGATCGTTTGGAAAACTTACAAGCGACTTTGAAGGAAATTGAAGATGAACAAGTTGCGGTTAGTCAACGCCTTGCTCAGATTGAAAAAGATGATATCAATGCTCGCCAGAAGGCAAATGTTTATGTTAATCGTCTTCACACAATTAAGAGATATATGGAAAAACGCAATCTTCCAGGTATTCCTCAGAATTTCTTACAGTTGTTCTTTACAGCAAGTAACCATACTGAAGAGTTGATGGCTGAACTAGAAGAAGCTCGGGTCAATATCGAAGCTGTGAACCGTATGCTTGAAATTACAACCAATGATATGGAAGCACTTGAAGAAGAAACATATAATATTGTTCAATATGCAACATTGACAGAACAATTGCTACAGTATTCGAACCGTTACCGCTCATTTGATGAACGAATTCAAGAAGCTTTTAATGAATCATTAGAAATTTTTGAAAAAGAATTTGATTATCATGCTTCATTTGATAAGATTTCGCAAGCTTTGGAAGTTGCAGAACCAGGTGTAACCAACCGTTTTGTCACTTCATACGAAAAAACACGTGAGACGATTCGTTTCTAACATAATAAAAGGCTCGATAATATTTGTAGTGGGTACCCCCCTATAAATATTATGGGGCCCCTCTCCTGTTCAAAACGAGTAATAGTACTTATTTCTCATTGAAATTATAGCCTGAATTTGATATGATATTTCTATGGATAAAAGTAGAGCAAATCGTGTTGAGCACGATAAAAAGAGAATCGGTTTAATAGCCCTAGTAGCTATCTTTTCAGTAAGTATTTGTGTCCTTGGTTCAATGATTGGATACAAAGTATATACAAAGCAAAGTTTTGAACAAAGGATTGAATCTCTCAAAAAAGAGAAAGATGATCAATTGAGTGAGGGAAATCAGAAAGATCATTTTCGTAAGGGACAAGCCGAAGTAATTGCCTATTATCCTCTCCAAGGGGAGCAAGTGATTTCATCTGTAAAAGAAATCATGACACAGGATATTAAGGAAAATCTGGAAGACAAGGAAAATCTAGTTTTTTATTATACGGAGAAACAGGATTCGACTTTAAAAGGGATTGTTAACCGAAGTGTGATGAAACAAGTCTATGATTTAACTTCGTCAAAAGTTGAAGAGACTGAAAAAACTAGTCTGGCAAAAGTCCATTTGACAGAAGATGGTAAACCTTTTACACTTGATCAATTATTTTCAGATCCTAGTAAAGCCAAAGAGCAGTTGTTAAAAGAAATCACCTCTTTCTTACAGGATAAGAAATTGGACCAAGAAAAGATTGATCAAGTTGTTAAAGGCTTCTCTGAACAAGACTTGTCTGCATGGAATTTTGATTACAAGGATAGTCAGATTATCCTTTATCCAAGTCAGTCAGTTGAAAATCTAGATGAGATTGCCTTACCAGTATCTAGTTTCTTTGATGTAGTACAATCCTCTTATTTATTAGACAAGGATGCCGAACTTTATAAGGCTTATTATGAAAAGAAAAACCAAAAAGTGGTAGCTCTAACTTTTGATGATGGACCAAATCCTGCAACGACAAATCAAGCATTAGATACACTTTCTAAGTATGGTATCAAGGCAACTTTCTTTGTTTTAGGTAAGAATGTTTCTGGAAATGAAGAGGTTTTGAAACGCATGAAATCGGATGGCCATGTTATTGGAAACCATAGTTGGAGTCATCCAGTGCTTTCAAAACTTTCACTTGACGAAGCTAAAAAACAGATTACTGATACTGAGGATGCGCTAACTAAAGTGTTGGGTTCTAGTTCCAAACTTATGCGTCCGCCTTATGGAGCCATTACAGACGACATTCGAAATAGCCTTGATTTGAGTTTTATTATGTGGGATGTGGATAGTCTGGATTGGAAGAGTAAGAATGAAGCAGCAATTTTGACAGAGATTCAACGTCAAGTTCGTAATGGTTCGATTATCTTAATGCATGATATCCATGCTGAAACAGTCAATGCTTTACCAAAGATTATAGATTATCTAAAAGAGCAAGGATATCACTTTGTCACAGTTCCTGAAATGCTTAATTCACGATTAAAAGCACATGAACTATTCTATGACCGTGATCAGTAAGACTTTTGCTGAATAACTAATTAAATCGTAAGTAATTTTTCAATAAATAAATTTAGTCTTGTATTAATCGAGGCTAAATTTTTTTATGTTTAAATCTCATGATAGGATTGGTTAATATTACAATTTTGTTACAAAATAATATTTTGATAGAATTTTCAGATAATTTGGTATATAATACTTTTAATTTAAATAAAAAGGAGTGATTTTATGGGAGATTGCAAAGATTTTTGTCATAACAAGTACCAAATAGCAACAATTTTTCTGCTAACGGTCTTTGCTTTCGGATTTGCTTTCGCACAGGTTAGTGCCGATGAGGGAAAATTTGAAACATCCAATCAAGTTACACGTACTGTAACGACTAATAAATTAGATGATTCAAATAAGCTTGCATCACCAGTCACGGCTGACAAGAATGCTCTAAATTCTTCTTCGAAAGAAAAAACAGAAGTGATAGAGTCATTAAAACAAGATGATTCTATCGAGTATAGAGATAATAAGTCAGACAAGGATTTAACCACACAGAAAGAAACGACTGCTATAAAAAGTGAAGAGAAGAAGGAAGAATCAGCAGTGAAAAGTAATTCTTCTTCAGAAAGCATACAATCACAGTCGTTATCTCAAGGTGGACATAAAGAAAAGCCGAACAGTATCTCCAGTAATGAAATTATTACTGTCCCTAAAACCTGGGAAGCAGGACATAAAGGACAAGGAACTGTAGTCGCTGTTATAGATTCAGGTCTTGATTTGAATCATGAGGTTTTGCGTATTTCTGATCCGTCAAAGGCGAAATTTAAAAATCAGGATGATATCGAAAAAGCTAAAAAGGCTGCTGGTATTGACTATGGGAAATGGTACAGTGACAAAGTAGTATATGCTTATGATTACTTTGATGGAACTGATAATATAAAAGAGGCTGAAAAAGAGTCTCATGGAATGCACGTTACTGGAATTGTAGCTGGAAATCCTGTTAATAAAGCACCGAATTCTGAGAAGGTTTACGGGGTGGCGCCAGAAGCTCAAATTATGTTTATGAGAGTTTTTTCAGACAGAGATAAAACTACAGCCTCTGCCCTTTATGTAAAAGCTATTGATGATGCTGTTGCATTAGGTGCAGATGTGATCAATATGAGTTTGGGTGCAGGTGCGGGTTCAACGGTAGATGCTGGTTCAGATATCATTGATGCAGTAAAAAGAGCACGCGCTAAAGGAGTATCTGTTGTTATCGCTGCAGGTAATAGTAATACTTTCGGTAGAGGTTTTTCACAACCATTGGCAGCAAATCCTGATTATGGTCTTGTCGGAAATCCCTCTACAGTGGAAGATTCAATTTCTGTTGCTTCTATTAATAATAAAATTCTAACTACTGAAGTCTTTGAAGTAAAAGGTTTAGAAAATGACGCTACCCTTGATTATGGTAAGTTTGATTTTAATAGACCTGAAACAGAAAAAGATTTTGAAAACGGGAAAGAATACGAATATGTAGCAGCGGGTATTGGTCGTGAAGAAGATTTTGCTAATATTGATGTAAGAGGCAAGTTAGCACTGATTCAACGTGGTAAAATTAATTTTTCTGATAAGATTAAAAATGCTCTTCAACATGGTGCAGCTGGAGTTTTAATTTATAACAACGTTGAAGGTGCAAATGTTAGTATGTCTGTTACAGGTGATGCTAAGAAAATCCCATCTGTCTTTATTTCAAAACATTATGGTGAAATTCTTAAGTCTGGTCAGTATAAAATTGTCTTTAATCACAAGATGGATAATCGTAAATCAGATGTTGCAGACCAATTGTCAGATTTTTCAAGTTGGGGAGTTACAACAGATGGACAATTGAAACCAGATGTTACTGCACCTGGTGGAAATATCTATTCATCATTTAACGACAATAGCTATGGAAGTATCAGTGGAACAAGTATGGCTGCTCCTCATGTAGCTGGTGTCGCAGCATTAGTCAAAGAATATTTAGCAAAGAAACATCCTGAATTATCAGCTAGTCAAATTTCAGAGATTGTAAAAGCTTTAATTATGTCTACTGCAAAACCACATTTTAATAAACAGACTGGAGCCTATACTTCTCCACGTCAGCAAGGTGCTGGTGTAGTTGACACGATGGCTGCAACAAGCACAGATCTATTTGTAACAGGTGCAAATAACTATCCAAGTGTTACTCTTGGCAATGTTGGTGATAAATTTACCTTTGAAGTTACAATTCATAATATTTCGGATAAAGACCGAACATTGAAGATGATTGTAAATACAAATACTGATGAAGTTGAAGAAGGGAAATTCACTCTCCGTCCACGAAAACTAACTGAAACAGTCTGGCCTGAAGTAACTGTGAAAGCTCATAGTACGAAGACAGTAACAGTTAGTGTAGATACAAGTAAGTTTACTGAAGAACTTAGCAAAATAATGCCAAATGGATATTTTCTAGAAGGATTTGTTAGATTTGTCAATCCTGCAGATGATGGTTCTGTTATTGGTTTACCATTTATGGGATTTAAGGGAGAATTCCAAAATCTACCTGCAATTGAAAAACCAATTTATCAATTGATTAAGGAAGGAAACAGTGGATTTTACTCTGAAATTGATAAAGATAATCCAGGAATTTCACCTTCAGACGATGCAACTTATTTAACAAGTTCTGAAAATGATGTAAATGTTTTAAAAGCAGAGCGTCAAGGAAGTCGAATGACTGTACTCGGAGTGAAACAAGATACTGAAGGCAAATACCATCTTCAATTAGATGAAAAGGGGAACATCCGCCTTGCTATCTCGCCAAATGAGGATGGTAATAAAGATTCTGTTCGGTTTAAAACTCTTGTCTATAGAAACTTGGTAAATCTTCGTGCGACGGTTTATGCTTCTTCGGATACAACACACAGTCAGCCTATTTGGCAAAGTCGTCCAACAGACCTTGTAAAAAATTATTTTGATGGCGATACTAGAAATCCAAGAAGTTATATTGTAGATAAAACAGCTTGGGGAGGACAGGATTCTAATGGAAATCGAGTTTCTGATGGAATTTATGACTATGTTATTAGTTATAAGCCAGATGTCCCTGGAGCTGAGGAACAATATACAACATTTAAAATTCAAATCGATACACAAAAACCTCTGATTACTTCGGGATATATTCGTTCTCAAAAAGATCAAGAACAATTTATAGCTCGTAAACCTCAGGATGTAGGAAATGGCGGAATTCTTCTAGAAAAAGTCTTTTATATTCGTCCTTCTGAAAATAGAGAGGCGACAGATTCAGAAATCGAACAGTATCAAATTATCAAACAAAATGAAGATGGTAGTTATACACTTCCTAAGAACGTTGATAAATCGAAAATCTTCTATTATGTAGAAGACTTTGCGGGAAATGTAGATTTTATATCTCTCAAAGATCTTGTAGGTGAAGAAAATAGTGGTCGTGTAAAAATTGCTATACTAAACAATAAAACCAAGGATGAGATTGATACAACTTATGTTTATCGCATTAAAAATAGCGAAGGTCAATATGTAACCGTTGATAAGTCAAAAGATATTAATTTCTTGAAATTTGGGCATTATGTTGCAGAAATTTTTAGCTATGACCGTACAGAGTTGAAATTTGTGAGTGCTCTATCGAAGGAATTTGATTTAACGAAAGAAAATAGTTTTCAAACTATTACCTTCTTGGCTAACAAAATGAAATATGCCCCAGTAACGGTTGGCTTTAATCAAGCTGTTCCTGGAACTACAACGATTACTTTAGTAGGTGAAGACGGTCAGAGTCAAGTCTTGCCAGCTGAAACATATGGTAAACATTCTTATGGTAAGAAAGTGGTTACTGGTGAATATAAAGTTCTTGTAAATCTATCAAACGGTTATGAATTACTTGATAATCTTCAACCATTTAAAGTTCTGTTTGGTAAAAATAATGTTTTGTCACTTTCAGTTGTTTCTAAGTTAGCTCTGATTGCAGCTTTAAATAAACAAATGGAAGTAGTTAAAACTCCGAGATATTATAATACAAAACAGAAGTTAAAAGAGATTTTTGATCAAAGTGTCAAAGATGCGCAACTAGCATTGGGAAGTAAACTTAACCAAGATAAAATTGACCAAATTGTTAAAGCTTTAGAGTCTGCTATGCAAACATTGGATGGTAAGGAATCTGATATCACATCATTGAAGAATGCCATTAAAGCATATGCTGAGACAGTTAAAAAAGGTAAATATATAAATTCTGATCAAGAACGCAAAGGTCGATATGATCGTGAATTTAAACTCTTGGCATTATTAATTACAAAAGATTTGATAACTCAAGATGAAATCGACCGTCTATTGACCGCTTTCTTACAAGCACAAGAACAGTTGAATGGCAAAGAAACAGATTTCATGAGCCTAAAAAATGTTATCGTGGATGAAGTGAAGTTCCAAGACAAAGATCCAAGATTTTTGACAGCTAGCAAAGAGGAGAAAGATTCATATAATCTTATTTTCAACAAAGCTAAGCTACTTTTGGAAAATGCAGAAGCTAGTCAAGAAGAAATTAATGAAGTAATCAATGCTCTAAAAGAGACGGCTGTAAAACTTAAGGCTAATAAAGTAGAGATTCCAACTAAACCAGTTGTAACGATTAAGCCAGTTAATCCAACTAAACCAGTTGTAACGATTAAGCCAGTTAATCCAACTAAACCAGTTGTAACGATTAAGCCAGTTAATCCAACTAAACCAGTTGTAACGATTAAGCCAGTTAATCCAACTAAACCAGTTGTA
>NZ_CAKAKP010000013.1:0-49947 GCF_916700555.1 Streptococcus sp. Marseille-Q5112 | reverse complement strand
TCATTACAGTAAGTAATTAAATCTTGAGCTTTTTCAAGTGTATAGCCTTTTTCAGATACAGATTTCACTTTCTTCTCATCAAAATAGTAGCCAGTCAAACCAGTGATTTCTTCTGATAATGTAAGATAGTAACCTGTTTCAATTCCCTCGTCTAGATTTTTGGAAAATGACTTCATCAAGCGTCCGAAGAGAGACTTTTTCGTCTTTTCAACACTGGAATCATTCCCCAAATTGGTTGAAATCAAGCCAGGATGGTAAGAATTGACGGTGATGCTTAAACCTCTTAAAAAGAAGTCTCTTGCCAGATAGCGTGTCATCCAAATAGTGTAGAGTTTGGAATTATTGTAGGCCAAACCAGGATTGTAGTTCGTCTCAAATCCAAAGTCTAAATCCTTAACCTTAGCAAAATGATGCATATAGGAAGAAGTATTAATGACACGGCCGTCAGACGCTTTTTCTAACAAGGGACCTAGCTTAGTTGTTAAAATATAGGGAACCAGAACAGATAACATAAAGGTCAACTCGACATTTTCAGCACTCGCTTTTCGTTCTTTTCCAGCATAAAGGCCTGCATTGTTAAACAAGACATCAATACTTTGAAATTCTCTCTTGATTTCCTCTACAAATCGATAAACATCATCTAATTTTGAAAAATCTGCAAGGTAGCTAGAAACTCTGCCTCTCAAGGAAACGGTCCTAACCTCTTGAAGCGCCAGCTCAAGTTTTTGAGGATTTCGACCATGGAGGATGACATGATGCCCTTCACTAGCCAATTTCTTTGCCAAATGTTTACCGATACCGTCAGTAGCACCTGTAATCAGAATAGTTTTGACCATCTTAGTCCTCCAAGAAAGCAATGACTTTTTTTGAAAACTTCTCTGCATATTGGAAGATCGAACCGTGACCAGCATTTGGATAGATGATCAGCTTACTATTTTCGATTTTTGCATGCATATCGTAAGAATTTTCCGTTGGAACCTGCATATCCTTGTCCCCGTTGACGATTAAGGTTGGTTGGATGATAAATTTTAGGTCGTCTTGCGAATCTTTCCCCCAACGTTTAATAGCTTTGAGTTGAGTTAGGAATCCTGATAGGTTCATATCTTTATCCGCAAATTCCTTTGTTCTCATACCCATTCGTCCTAGGACTTTCAAGGATTCAATTTTCCCTTGATCATCATGATTATAGAAGATATAGCGTTTAGGATCGATGCGCTCGAGTCCAGCTTTAAACATATAACTAAAGGTTTTCCCTGTGACCTTATCGACCTCTTTTCCACCTCGAGGTCCTGTTCCAGCCAAAATCAAACGGTTCACTAGAGTAGGCTTGATTCGGATGATTTCTTGGGCAATCATACCTCCCATAGAAAGGCCAAGAAGATTGATTTTATCGTAACCAAGCGCTTTTACAAAGTCAATTGTCTGCTCAGCCATTCCAGGAATCGTCGAAGCAACTTTGCCCTGACTGGCTCCTACTCCAGGAAGATCGACTACAATGACATGGTGCTTTTCAGCAATCAAGTCTAAGAGTTTAGGATCCCAGTTATCGAGAGTTGCTACCAAATGGACTAGCATCAGAAGAGGTAGTTTTGATTTGCCTTTGCTGAGTTCGCGATAGGCGATTTGGTTTCCTTGGACAGTGATGTATTGATTTTTTGTTGTAATATATGACATGATTTTTTCCTTTTTTATTTCTTAAAGCTGAGGACTGTTTTTCCACGTGAGCGACCATTAGCGACTTTGTCTAAGGCGCTATTTACCTCTTCAAATGGGTAAACTGTATCGATAGATGGTTTGATTTCTAATTTACTAAAGAGGTCAGCTACCTCTTGTAATTGAGTGCCATTGCTTTCTACAAAGATAAAATGGTAGTGAACACCGTATTTGTCAGCCATCTTATCAAATTTGCGACCTGCTAGGCCAAGAATCATCTGTTTCCATTTTGGTAGATTCATGCGTTTGGCAAAGGCACCGTTTGGCATGGCACGAAGGGACACAAGATGACCACCTTTTTTCATAATAGACATTTGTTTTTCAGTTTCAGCCCCGCCAAGAGTATCGAGGACATAATCTACCTCACTAACAGTCTTTGTATAATCCTCTGTTTTGTAATCGATAAATCTATCTGCTCCTAGGTTCAATACACGCTCAGCACTATCTCCAGAACCGTTGGTAATGACTTTCAATCCTTTGGCCTTGGCAATCGGAATGGCCATTCCACCAACTCCTCCAGTACCACCAGAAATAAAGATCGTTTTCCCAGCTTGAGCGCCCATGAGGTCAAGAGCCTGCATGATAGTCAAGGCAGTCAAAGGTACAGTAGCAGCTTCCTCGTCTGATAGATAGTCTGGAACCTTGGCTAAGGCTTGGCTATCGACAGCTACGTATTCTGCAAAGGCTCCGATATGATCAAGTGGCAGACGTCCAAAGACACGGTCTCCTACCTGAAAGTTGTTAACTTTCTTGCCAATGCTTTCAACGATCCCAACGACCTCATTACCTGCAGTTTGAGGAAGTTTGTA
This sequence comes from Streptococcus sp. Marseille-Q5112, assembly GCF_916700555.1. GTDB lineage: Bacteria > Bacillota > Bacilli > Lactobacillales > Streptococcaceae > Streptococcus > Streptococcus symci. The sequence continues at coordinate 47,425 of NZ_CAKAKP010000013.1, read as the reverse complement.
AGGAACAATCATCTTAACCTCACCACGAGAGATCATGTTATCGAGAGGATTAACCCCAGCAGCGGTGACTTTGACCAAGACTTGTTTGTCTGTAATACTTGGTTTAGCGATTTCTGTGATGTTCAGTGTGATATTCTTTTTGTTATAAGTAGTGTGTTGTGCGGCTTTCATTGTCTTCTATTTTCTTTTTATTTTATATACCTGTATCTAATACAGGTACATTCTGTTTCCAGTAAAAACTGACTTGCTATCAAATCAGTTTCGGACTTGTTTGGCTTGTTTATATAGATTGTCAATGACATCTTCTAAAGTTTGATTTGCTAATTCCTTCTCTAATTGAGATTCGGCACTAGCGAAAAGCGGTGAAACTGCTCCTTGGATATGTTTTCCAACGGGACAATCGGGATTACTATTTTGATGAACAGGGAATAAACTAATGTGATTGATTTCTTGAGTAGCATAGTAGATCTCTAGTAAAGTCATTTTCTTTGGAGACTTACTGAGTTGATAGCCTGTTTTTCCTTGCTGAGAATGAATCAAATCTGCATTTTTCAATAAGGCAATCACCTTTCGAATGTAACTAGCGTTAGTCCCAACACTAATAGCTAGTGCTTGAGAACTTAATGTTTCCTTGCTTTCACTAATCATGGTTAAGATATGCAAAGCAACTGAGAATTTTGTATCCATCTGAATCCCTCTCTTAATAAACTTGTATCAGATACAAGAACAAGTATATCACAAATAAAATGAAAAGCAAGACTTTTGTTTTAAATTTTAAAAAATTTTGAGTGCAATCAGATTAGAGCTGTCTGGGAAGGGTGTTCATAAAATTATACCGTTGATATCCATTAGTTGACCAAAAGTAGAACAGATACACAAAAAAGCCTAGTAAATCAAGGCTTTTTCCTGTTGTATTTAGATGCCCCCTACAGGGATCGAACCTGTGACCCACGGATTAAGAGTCCGCTGCTCTGCCAGCTGAGCTAAGGAGGCAAAGAAAAAAGCTGTATTGGTGCCGAAACTTCACGGTTTGTATTGAACCCGCGCAATTAAGCAGGTGGGCAACTCGCTCTAACTGAAGCTGTTTCCGTGTGAGACGGCCTACATGCTGTTAGAAGACTTTTGTTTCCCTAATAATACAAAAAATAGTCGGTCAACACTTAAGTGTGAAGTCGTACACCACAGCGTTTCTATGTTTATATGATACCACTTTTTCAAAAAAAATCAAGAGGAAAGTGCAATTTTTTGAAAAGGATTTCAGATTTTTCGCAAACGGTCGATAGCTTCCTTTCTTTGAGCCAAAGCCCGTTCATATTTACCAGTATCTTCTGCTTGGAAATAGTGATGATTTCGGATTTTTTCTGGCAGATAGTCTTGCTTGACCCAATTTCCAGGATAGTTGTGTGGATAGAGATAGTCTTGGGCATTCCCCAGTTCCTTGCTTCCACTGTAGTGCCCATCACGCAGGTGTCGCGGAATAGGTAAGTGCCCTGATGTTTTGAGGTCAGCAAGTGCCTTATCCATAGCTACATAGGCTGAGTTGGATTTCGGAGAAAGGGCTAAATCAATCACGACATTGGCAATGAGAATGCGGGCTTCTGGGAACCCAATCTTCTGGGCAGCATCCAGAGCAGTCACGGTGTGAATCTGGGCTTCAGGATTGGCCAAACCGATATCTTCATAAGCGATAACAGTCAAACGACGAGCGAGACTTGGCAAATCACCAGCCTCAATCAAGCGTGCAGCATAGTGGAGACTGGCATCCACATCTGAGCCACGGATAGACTTTTGCAGGGCTGAGAGAACATCATAGTGTCCATCTCCATCCTTGTCCATAGTGATGTAGCTTCTCTGAAGACTATTTTCCATGATGTCTAGGGTGATATGGCGGATGCCCTTATCATTCTCAGAGGTAGAGAGAACTGCCAAATCCAGTGAGTTAAAGGCAGAGCGCAGGTCTCCGTTTGTAGAAGTTGCGATGAAATCCAGCGCATCCTCATCGAGTTCTACTGGAAAATCAAAACCACGCTCAGGGTTACTTAGAGCTATCTGCAGGGCCTCTTTGACGTCTTGGTTAGACAGAGGTTCCAACTCAAAAATTTGAACACGGCTACGAATGGCAGGAGTGACAGAGAAGAAAGGATTTTCAGTCGTAGCGCCAATCATGATGACCAGTCCACTTTCCAAGAGAGGCAAGAGGAAGTCTTGCTTGGTTTTATCTAGTCTATGAATCTCATCTAGCAATAGGACGAGACCACCAGAAAATTTAGCCTCTTCCGCGATTTCTTGCAGTCGCTTTTTACTATCAACTGTCGCATTGAAAGTTCGAAAGGCATACTTAGTAGTCCCAGCGATGGCTGAGGCAATACTGGTCTTGCCGATTCCTGGAGGTCCGTAGAGAATCATGGAGGACAGACGGTTGGCTTCCACCATGCGGCGGATGATTTTTCCAGGTCCGACCAGATGCTCCTGGCCGATGACCTGGTCGATGGTTTTAGGGCGCATGCGAAGCGCGAGATTGTCTGGCATAGCAGTCCTTTCTAACGTGGATTTTCTGATGTATATGTGGTAAGATGGTAGTATCTATTTTAGCACATTTCCGAGTAATCGGGGCGATTAAAGAGTCGCATAGAAAGAGGACAAAATGGCAACATATGGATTTTTAGATGTTTTAGAGGAAGAGTTGGAGAAGAATTTTCCCTTTGACTTTGAGATTAGTTGGGACAAGCGCAACCACGCGGTTGAAGTGAGTTTTCTGTTGGAAGCGCAAAATGCTGCAGGTGTGGAGATGGTGGGTGAAGATGGAGAGGTTTCATCAGATGACATTCTCTTTGAAGAAGCAGTGCTTTTTTACAATCCAGCCAAATCAACAGTCAATGAGGAAGACTATTTGACTGTCATCCCTTACTTGCCTAAAAAAGGATTTTCTCGCGAATTTTTAGCTTATTTTGCGCTATTCCTTAAAGATACTGCCGAGGTTGGACTAGATGCCCTCATGGACTTTTTGGAAGACCCAGAAGCAGAAGAATTTGTCATGGAATGGAACCAAGAAGTCTTTGAAGAAGGAAAAGTAGGCTTGGAAGAGGGAGAGTTTTATCCTTATCCGAGATACTAGGAGTTTGACATGGAAATAGAGATTTCTGATTTCACAGGCTGTAAGATTGCTTTGTTTTGTGGGGATAAGCTCTTGACTATCTTACGCGATGATAAGGCAAGCATTCCCTGGCCCAATATGTGGGAACTTCCAGGCGGTGGACGTGAAGGTGATGAAAGTCCTTTTGAGTGCGTGGCGCGTGAGGTTTATGAAGAACTGGAAATTCATTTGACTGAGGATTGTCTGCTTTGGAGTAAGGTTTATCCAAGTATGCTTTTTGCGGATAAACAATCTGTATTTCTAGTCGGTCAGTTAACACAGAACCAGTTTGACAGCATCGTATTTGGAGATGAAGGTCAGGCCTATAAACTGATGAACATTGAGGAGTTTTTGAAGTCTAAACAGGCAGTGCCTCAGCTACAGGGGAGATTGAGGGATTATTTGGAGGAAGTAAAATGATTTTTGCGATTGCAACAACCACGTTGAATAAAGAAGTTAAGCGTAAGCTAGAAACTGGACAATACTCTAGGGAAGAAGCTGCATTCATTTACATGGAATATTTAAAGTTAAAGAAGCAGAGAGAAAGTGGTACGAAAGTAGCTGGGATCTCTATGGCTGTTATTTGGGGATTAATGCTTGTTTTACCCTTAATGAGTGGTGAAGGTCTCGTACTGCCCCTTTCAGTACATTTTGTATTTTTGCTACTGCTTGCAGGAATTGTTCTATTTGTTTATTATCTTATGTTTGGTATTTTTAAACAGCAGATTCATAGCGCAATGAAAGAACACTATACAGATGTGATTGAAGAATTTAAGAAGAATAAGGAAAATACAAAATGGAAACATGGCAAGAGTTAAAAGTTACAGTGAAGCGTGAGGGAGAGGAGCTAGTCTCTAATCTCTTGATTGAGCTGGGAGCGCAAGGTGTTGCGATTGAAGACAGTATGGATTATGTGGGGAATGTGGATCGCTTTGGCGAAATTTTCCCAGAGGTCGAGCAACAAGAAGAAATCGTTGTGACCGCCTACTACCCTGATACGGTTGATGTAGCAACGGTTGAGTCAGATTTGCAGGCTCGTCTCGCGGAACTAACTGATTTTATGGACTTGGGAGAGGTCAAGATGGGGACGACTGCCTTGGCTGAGGAAGACTGGGCGGACAACTGGAAGAAATATTATGAACCAGCTCGTATTACTCATGATTTGACCATCGTGCCGTCTTGGACAGACTATGAGGCGACTGCTGGAGAAAAGATTATCAAGCTGGATCCAGGTATGGCTTTTGGTACGGGAACCCATCCAACAACTAAGATGAGCCTTTTTGCTTTGGAGCAGGTCCTTCGTGGTGGCGAAACGGTGCTGGACGTGGGGACTGGTTCAGGAGTTCTTTCTATTGCCAGCTCGCTGCTTGGTGCTAAGGAAATTTTTGCCTATGACCTAGATGATGTGGCAGTTCGAGTCGCTCAGGAAAATATTGAGCTCAACCCTGGTATGGAAAACATCCATGTAGCAGCAGGAGACTTGCTTAAGGGTGTTGAGATTGAGGCAGATGTGATTGTAGCTAATATCTTGGCGGATATCCTCGTTCATCTGACGGATGATGCTTACCGTTTGGTCAAGGATGAAGGCTACCTGATCATGAGTGGGATTATCAAGGACAAGTGGGATATGGTGCGTGAGTCGGCTGAGTCAGCTGGATTTTTCCTTGAAACCCATATGGTTCAAGGGGAATGGAATGCCTGTGTCTTTAAGAAAACCAAGGATATTTCCGGTGTGATTGGAGGCTAGCATGCAACAGTATTTTGTCAAAGGCAGTGCTATCTCTCCTGTCACTATTGAGGACAAGGAGACCAGCAAGCATATGTTTCAGGTTATGCGCTTGAAAGAAGATGATGAGGTTACCTTAGTCTTTGATGATGGGATTAAGCGCTTGGCGCGTGTGCTGGATGTGGAAGCTCGTCAGTTTGAATTGGTAGAAGAACTAGATGACAATGTGGAATTACCAATCCAAGTAACCATTGCATCCGGCTTTCCCAAGGGGGACAAGCTGGAGTTTATCACTCAAAAAGTAACTGAACTGGGTGCAAGCCAGATTTGGGCCTTTCCTGCAGACTGGTCGGTCGCCAAATGGGATGGCAAAAAATTGGGTAAAAAGGTTGAAAAACTAGAAAAAATTGCCCTTGGAGCAGCAGAACAAAGCAAGCGTAATCTAGTACCGAGTGTCACACTTTTCGAGAAAAAAGCAGATTTTCTAGCCCAACTTGACCAGTTTGACTCTATCATAGTAGCCTATGAAGAATCAGCAAAAGAAGGAGAAGCCGCTGCGCTCTTACAAGCGGTTTCTGGTCTTGAAAAAGGAGCCAAATTGCTCTTTATCTTTGGTCCAGAAGGTGGACTCTCACCTGCAGAAATTGAGAGTTTTGAAGCTAAGGGAGCAGTCTTGGCCGGACTTGGTCCTCGTATTTTGCGAGCAGAAACAGCACCACTTTACGCCTTATCAGCCCTTAGTGCTTTATTAGAATTAGAGAAATAAGAGGAAGAAAATGGAACAAAAACACCGTTCAGAATTTTCAGAGAAGGAACTTTGGGATTTAACCGCCCTATACCAAGACCGTGAGGATTTCTTACGTGCAATCGAGAAGGCTCGCGAAGACATCAACCAGTTTAGCCGTGATTACAAGGGCAATCTTCATACTTTTGAGGATTTTGAAAAGGCCTTTGCGGAATTGGAACAAATCTACATCCAGATGAGCCATATTGGTAACTATGGTTTTATGCCGCAGACGACAGACTATAGCAATGACGAATTTGCCAACATTGCCCAAGCTGGCATGGAATTTGAAACAGACGCCAGTGTAGCCTTGACCTTCTTTGACGATGCCTTGGTGGCAGCTGATGATGAAGTCTTAGACCGTTTGGGTAAATTGCCACATTTAACAGCTGCCATTCGTCAGGCCAAAATCAAAAAAGCCCACTATCTAGGGGCTGATGTGGAGAAGGCCTTGACCAATCTCGGTGAAGTTTTCTACAGTCCACAGGATATTTACACTAAGATGCGAGCTGGGGATTTCAAAATGGCTGACTTTGAAGCCCATGGCAAGACTTATAAAAACAGCTTTGTCACCTATGAGAATTTCTACCAAAACCATGAGGATGCTGAGGTTCGTGAGAAATCTTTCCGTTCCTTCTCAGAAGGACTTCGTAAGCACCAAAATACGGCTGCAGCAGCCTATCTAGCCCAAGTCAAGTCTGAAAAACTACTGGCAGATATGAAGGGTTACGACTCAGTCTTTGATTATCTTCTGGCTGAACAAGAAGTGGACCGTGCCATGTTTGACCGCCAGATTGACCTCATCATGAAGGATTTTGCGCCCGTTGCTCAGAGATACCTCAAGCATGTTGCCAAGGTAAATGGTCTTGAAAAGATGACCTTTGCAGACTGGAAATTGGACTTGGACAGCGCCCTTAATCCTCAAGTGACTATTGACGACGCCTATGATTTGGTCATGAAGTCCGTAGAACCTTTGGGACAAGAATATTGTCAGGAAATTGCTCGCTATCAAGAAGAGCGCTGGGTGGACTTTGCTGCTAATAGTGGCAAGGATTCTGGCGGTTATGCAGCGGACCCATATCGCGTGCATCCTTATGTTCTCATGAGCTGGACAGGCCGTTTGAGCGATGTTTATACCTTGATTCATGAAATCGGGCATTCTGGTCAATTCATCTTTTCAGATAATCATCAAAGCTACTTTAATGCCCACATGTCGACCTACTATGTTGAAGCGCCGTCAACTTTCAATGAATTGCTTCTCAGTGATTACTTGGAGCACCAATCTGACGACCCTCGTCAAAAACGCTTCGCTCTGGCTCACCGCTTAACAGACACCTACTTCCATAATTTCATCACCCACCTCTTGGAAGCAGCCTTCCAGCGTAAGGTGTATACATTGATTGAAGAAGGGGAGACATTTGGAGCAAGTAAGCTCAACAGCATTATGAAGGAAGTCTTGACAGACTTCTGGGGAGATGCAATTGAAATTGACGATGATGCAGCTCTGACTTGGATGCGCCAAGCTCACTACTACATGGGCTTGTATAGTTACACCTACTCGGCAGGACTAGTCATTTCGACTGCGGGTTACCTTCATCTGAAACATTCAGAAACTGGAGCTGAAGACTGGCTCAATCTCCTCAAATCAGGTGGTAGCAAGACACCACTTGAGTCAGCCATGATTATCGGAGCAGATATCTCTACAGATAAACCACTCCGTGATACCATCCAATTCTTGTCTGACACAGTTGACCAGATTATCGCCTACAGTGCCCAGTTGGGAGAGTATGGGGAATAGAAAGGTTGTTCTAGAATGATGTTTATGAGTTTGTTAAGCGTCATTCTATTTAGCTTAACTATAGCTATTTTCAAAAATGTCATTGAAGGTTGTGATGTTAAATTTGAACTTGCTGTAGAACTGCTATTGATAGTTATTTGCTTCATTTTCTATCAGATTGTATTTAATTGAGAGAGCAAGCTATAAAGAAAATTGAATCAATTTATGGCTAGAGAAGATTATTTGTAAAATATAAATAATATGATTTGTATAGATAAGGTAAATATTTTAAAGAAAGGGTGATTTTATGAAAAAGGAACAAGTGTTGATTGGTTTGGGCGTTGCAACTGCAATGGTAACTGCTTTTAATGGTTATGCACAAGCTGATGAGGTTGTAAATAAACATTTGACTAAGTCAACTGTTAACCAATCAGAAACTAAAAAGGATGCTGATGTTTCAGAATCTGATGTAAAAAATGCGGAAATAAAACTGAATCAAACAATTGAGGAAGAAAAAAATGCTCAGAAGCTTGTTGATAAAATGCAACAAGAGCATGCATCTGTTGTAACAAATAAGAACAAATCAGACGATGCTTTGAAACAAGCACAAGAATTTGCTAAACAAGCTAGTCCTGAAAAAATTAAAAATGCAGAAAAGGATCTTGTTGCTAAACAAGTAACTGTCAAGATAACTGAAGATCGGTTGGCAGGGGCAAAAAAAGATGAGAAACAAGCCCAAGCAAGTGTTGAGAAACAAGAAACAGTTGTTAATAAGGCAAAAACTCAAGTTAATCAAAGAGCAGTTGATGTAAAACAAGCACAAAATAAAGTAACAGAAGCAGAGAAAGCTTTTGATTGGAATACACTACGCGAGATTCAACAAGAAACTGATAAATTGAATGCGAAAGTGAAAGAGAACCAAAATAAAGTAAGTTCTTTAACTAATTCAGTATCAAAAGCAGAGCAAGAACGAAAAGCGCTTATAGAAAGAGGAAATAAGACACGTTCTACTCTTGAAAAGAATTTAAAATCGGCTGGGGATGAGTTCCATACAGTAACTGTTTCTCATGAGATTAAATCAAATTCTGTTAGTGAAAGTGAGTCTAAGACTCCTCCACTTGATGAAAAAACTTTCGTAGGAAGAGATGGTAAGACCAATTATGTTGCTGCGAACGAAGATGTGAATTTTAGTGGTGAAAGAACAGAAACAATTGTTGTAAAATCTAAGGATTATATCCATACCCCTCATGTGGTTGATTATAAGAAAGTTTCTGAATACGTTCGTAACTACTTAATCGAGTTGCGGAGAATAAATGGCATTGATATTCCAGTGCCGCCTGTGACTGAAAAGGCTTTGAAATATGGAAAAGCTAGGGCAGATGAAATGGTGGCAAATGATAAACTGTCACATGATACAAAACTAAAAAATCAAGATTTTGGTTTTAAGGATGCAACAGAAAATGCTACAGCTGGTTCAGTTCCAGAAAAGAGTCGATTGAGTGAAAAAGAACTTGCTTATAAAGAGCTTCTATCTTACTTTAATGATTATAGTAATGCATCATTATATGGCGCATCAACTCCGAAAGAAGCAAATACTTTTAACTATGGCCATAGAATTCCCTTGCTTGCTGCATCAGGGACTGGATTTGCTCTTGGAGCATCTTCAAGTAAAAAAACAACTTTTGGAAATTATGGTGTAATGACTTTCATTAGTGAAACAAAAGGTGTTTATGATACATTACCAACAGTGATTAGCCCATCTGAAAAAAGAAGCTATGTTTATAATGGTAAGACCTATTATTATAATCCAAGCAGTTCATATTTTTTAGCCAGAGCAGAAAATAAAGATGGTGATCCAGACCATAGTGAATTTTATTTTAACGGTAAACGTGTAAAATTTTTACCGAAGACAACTTTCCGTTATGTTTGGAATGAAATCACACATCCTAAAAATCCAGCTTATACAAAAGCTAAAGAGGCTCTGGATAGTTTCAATCGAAAACAAAAAAACGAAGAAACTTTAATGAGGGATAAAATTTCATCACTAAACAAAAATCTTACAATTGCTAAAACAACATTGAATACAGATCAAAAAAATCTGGATAAAACTAAAAAACGTCTTGCAAACTTAACAAAACAAAATCAATCCAAGTTAAACGTTTTAAAATCTGCTAAATCTGAGTTGAGCAAACAACAAACAAAGTTAAATCTTGCTAAATCTGAACTTTCGAAGCAAGAATCTCAACTAAATCGATTGAAAGCAATCAAAAATAATAAATCTCATGCTAGTAAGAATGAGGAACAGTCATTAGTCAATGCTAAAAATGATTTGTTGAAGGCGAAACAACATGTCCTTGCTCTCAAAAATGCTCCAAGAAAACTCGAGGAAGCTAAAAAAAGTTTGATGATCTCTAAACAGAAGCTTGAGGAATCTAAAAAAGCACTTGAAAATGCAAATGCTAAACTAAACAATGCAAAAGTTAAAAAGGAAGCTGCTAAGAAAGAATACATCAAAGTATCTGAAGCATTAAAAGTAAGACTTGCTTCCAAAGGAAGTTGGATTCAATCATCTGGTCGTTGGTGGTATAGACATAACAATGGCTCCTATACATCTAATGGATGGGAACTAATCAATGGAAAATGGTATCATTTTGATCGCTCGGGTTGGATGCAGACTGGATGGGTTCAATCAAGTGGATCTTGGTACTACCTTAACAATTCAGGTGCTATGCAGACTGGATGGGCAAAAGTAGGTAATTCATGGTATTATCTCAATGGTTCAGGTGCTATGCAAACTGGATGGTTCAATGTTTCAGGGAAATGGTATTATGCTTACAGTTCTGGTGCTTTAGCAGTCAATACAACTACACCTGATGGATATCATGTCAATTACAATGGGGAATGGATTAAATAGAGAGTTCTGTGCTATTTAAAAAGATTAATACAAACTCCTGTTTTATTCAGTATAGTATAACCATCAAATATAGAGAATTATAACTAATTGCAATACATTAAAAATATACAAATTTTGAAAATAATATTGCAACTGATACGAAATTTCCAAGCAATTTTCTTGAAACACTTTCCCTCTTTTGATAGACTAGTATCTAGTTTTTGAAAAAAGGAGAAAGAAAATGAAAAAATTTGTTGCTGAGTTAATCGGTACGTTCATGCTTGTGTTCATCGGAACAGGAGCTGTTGTTTTTGGAAATGGTCTTGATGGTCTTGGACACCTTGGAATTGCTTTTGCCTTTGGTTTGGCAATCGTAGTCGCAGCTTACTCAATCGGAACTGTTTCAGGCGCTCACTTGAACCCGGCTGTTTCGATTGCTATGTTTGTTAACAAACGTTTGTCATCTTCAGAGCTTGTAAATTACATCCTTGGTCAGGTTGTTGGAGCTTTTATTGCTTCTGGCGCGGTATTCTTCCTCTTGGCTAACTCAGGTATGTCAACTGCTAGTCTTGGTGAAAATGCCTTGGCAAACGGTGTCACTGTCTTTGGTGGTTTCTTGTTTGAAGTCGTCGCAACTTTCTTGTTTGTCTTGGTTATCATGACTGTGACATCAGCAAGCAAGGGAAATGGCGCGATTGCTGGTTTGGTAATCGGTTTGTCCTTGATGGCGATGATTCTTGTGGGATTGAAGATTACTGGGCTTTCAGTAAACCCAGCTCGTAGCTTGGCACCAGCTGTCTTGGTAGGTGGCGCAGCCCTTCAACAAGTTTGGATTTTCATCCTTGCGCCAATCGTTGGTGGAGTTCTTGCAGCCCTCGTTGCAAAAAACTTCCTAGGAACAGAAGAATAATTGAAACTCAAAAAGCCTTGCTCCTCGTTTTGAGGAACAGGGCTTTTTCGTATGAGTTTAACGGTTGTCAATTTTCTCTGGATAAAGATCGTGTTGGAAGAGGCGTTGTTCTGCCAAGCCTTCATACTTAGTTCCAGGCTTACCGTAGTTGTAGTAGGGGTCAATTGAGATGCCACCGCGCGGAGTAAATTTTCCCCAGACTTCTAAATAGCGTGGCTCTAGCAAGTTGACCAAGTCTTTCCCGATGGTGTTGATACAGTTTTCGTGGAAATCTCCGTGATTTCGGTAACTAAAGAGGTAGAGTTTGAGGGATTTTGACTCGACACAGAGCTTGTCAGGGATGTAGGAAATATAGATAGTTGCAAAGTCTGGCTGAGCAGTGATTGGGCAAAGTGAGGTAAATTCAGGGCAGTTAAATTTGATAAAATAGTCATTTTCCACATGACGATTGTCAAAGGATTCGAGGACTTCTGGTTGATATTCGAAAATGTAGTTGGTTTCTTTGTTGCCGAGGAGGCTTAGGTTTTTCATTTCTTCTTGTTGTGACATGATTTTTTCTTTCTAATCTTAAACACCACGTTGGTTGTCGTAGAGGAGGGTATGGAGTTGAGGAAGGACGCGGACATTGCCCCAGCTATCGTCAGCAGCGATGCGTTCCCAGAGTTCTTTGAGACGGTCCAGTTGATCTTGGACAATATTGCCTGTGGCCTTGGGCTCAGGATTTCCAGCCGATAAGAAGAGGACATCTGGTTGGTAGCGTTCTTGAATTCCTTTGGCAAAAGCCAAATCGGCATCGTCAAAGACAGGGATTTTAAAGGTGACCTTGTCTGGATCCAGTTGGGAAACGATAAAGTCCAAGGTCTCAAAGTTGACTTCCATCTTGGATGAAGGAGGTTTGGGACTGAGAGTAACTTGGTCGATGTCTTTCAACCAATTTTGCCAGCGGGAGCCTTGGGTTTCAACAGCCAGAGTGACACCGCGTTCCTTGAGTTTAGTGACGAGTTCAGCCATGTTGGCTGCTAGAATAGCAGGATTTCCCCCAGATAGGGTGACATAGTCGTAGCTCCCTAATTTATCCAAGGCAGCAATGACCTCGTCAGCTGTCATGCGAGTTGGTTTTTCAGAACCATCCCATGTAAAGGCAGAATCGCACCAGTCGCAGTGGTAGTCGCAACCTGCAGTGCGGACAAACATGGTTTTCTGACCGATTGCACGGCCTTCGCCTTGAAAGGTTGGGCCAAAAATTTCCAGAACTGGTAGTTTGAGGACACGTTCCTTAGTCATCTAACCACTCCCGTCTAAACTCTGCAAAGGCAGTCGGAGTCTCATAGAGGCGAACGTATTCCAAACGGAGACCGCGCTCGTCTGGCAACTCTTGACTCATGGTTTGGAAAATCCAGTAAACCATATTTTCAGCAGTCGTGTTCATATAGGGAAGAGTTTCGTTTAGATAGCGATGATCCAAGTGGGGCTCTAAGTAGTTCTTATAGATCGATTTGATGTCTCCGAAATCGTAGGTCATACCGCGTTCATCTAAAAAACTACTGACAGCAATCTGCAGATGATAGGTGTGGCCGTGCAGGGACTTACATTTCCCCTCATAGTGAAAGAGGTGGTGGGCAGCATCGAAGGTAAACTCTTTTGATACCAAGGTTCTGTGAGGATTGTAGACAAGAGACTCCCCGGTTTCCTGTTTGATTTCTTTGGGTGCAAAAAACATCAGGCTTCTCCTTTCTGTGAGAGATAAACATCTAGACCATGTTGCCGTAGGTGGCAGGCTGGGCAATCTCCACAGCCACTTCCGATAATCCCGTTGTAGCAGGTTAAGGTCTTTTCACGAACATAGTCAAAGGCACCGAGTTGGTCGGATAATTCCCAAGTTTCAGCCTTGTCTAGCCACATGAGAGGTGTTTGGATAACAAAGTCGTAATCCATAGCAAGGTTGAGGGTAACATTAAGGGATTTGACAAAGACATCCCGACAATCGGGGTAGCCTGAGAAGTCTGTCTCGCAGACACCTGTCACGATATCTTTAATGCCTCGTTGCTTAGCAAGAACTGCCGCAAAGGACAGAAAGAGGTGGTTGCGACCGTCAACGAAGGTATTGGGCACCTCTCCCTCTTTTTGCTCAATCTCTAGATCAGAAGTCAAGGCATTTTCAGTGATTTGCCCCAGCAGAGACATATCTAGGATATGATGACGAATCCCCTGTTCCTTAGCGATTTCTCTAGCGACTTGAATTTCGAGATGATGGCGTTGACCGTAGGCAAAGGTAACGGCTTCGACCGTTTCATAGTGTTCTTTAGCCCAAAAGAGGCAGGTTGTAGAATCTTGACCGCCACTAAAGACGACCAAGGCTGATTGACGTTTCATAGTACTCCTTCCAAAATGGGAAATGTTCAGAGCACGCAAAAAGCTCCCTTGAGGGAGCTAAAAAATACCAAGTAGAGGTTTTTTTTAGCGATGGCATGTCCCAAACATCGTAATATTCTACTTACAGTCTAGCATATTTTTTGAAAAATGGCAAAGGGCAAGAAAAAAGAGACCAAAGCAAGTACTTGGTCTCTAATGTGATTAGCTCAATTCAGCAACGATGGCCTTGATTTGTTCTGCTGTGTGAACACCAGCAACTTGTTTCACTACTTGGCCGTCTTTTTTGAAGAGAAGAGTTGGGATAGACATGATTCCAAAGGCACGAGCTGTGTTTGGATTTTCATCAACGTCCATTTTAACGATTTTCAAAACATCTTCTGAAAGTTCTTCAGACAATTTGTCCAAGATTGGACCTTGCATACGACATGGACCACACCAAGTTGCCCAAAAGTCTACCAAGACCAAACCGTCTTTTGTTTCTTGTTCGAATGTTGCATCTGTAATTGCTTTTGCCATTGTATTTCTCCTTTTTTAGTTATATTGGCTTAAATCTTGTTTCTTGAGATAGAAGAAGATATCTCCATAAGTCCCATGGTAGTCCAAATCATGACCGTTGTATGTTAATTTTTGGACAGGGTAGTAGTCTGCGACGCCGATAAGGCAAGCTTGTTGTGAACGATCAAAGTCTTCATAAGAATCGAAGGTTACAGTTCTTTCATTCTTGCTAGCATCTAGATAGGTAATTTCAATCATTTTAAAACTCCTTTGTTTAATGATGATTTTATTTTACTCCTTGTAAAAGAGAATGTCAAGAAAAATGATTGCGCACGCAACTTTTTTCTAAAATCATCTTAAATCAAGAAATCCCAACCAGTTTCCAAGCTTTCTTCGACAGCCTTCTGTAGAGAGGCCAGTGTTTTTTGCCCATCACTTGTCAGGCAGATAAAGCTAGAGCGTCTATCTTGATCACAACACCTGCGACTAAGCAGACCGCAATTTTTAGCTTCCAAGCGAGCCACCATCCGAGAAACAGCGCTTGGGCTCAGATGAAGCTTATCTGGCAGGTCAATCTGGCGTAGAGATTTTTCTTGAGCCAAGTCTAGATAGTAGAGCAGGTAGAACTCTTTCAAGGTCAGATTTTGCTCGCTCTGCTGGGCAATAGTCTCTTCCAAGAGGTTTTCAATTTCTTTCTGACGCCGATTGAAGTCAAACCATTTTTCCAAATGGGTCATAGTATCTCCTTTCTTTTTAGAGTTATAACATAGAAGAAGGTCCATTCACGGACAGTCTCTACATCACAAGATGATTGCGCATGCAATAATTATACTACTTTTAAATCAAGCTGGCAAGAAGGACGCTGGAATCTTTTATCCTAAATCATACCTGTTTTTACTAGTCTTTAATTGTCTGTATCCCCTTTCTTCTCTAATTTTCATTATCCTTTGTGCATTTCCTTGAAATTTTCTGAAAAAAGAGTAAACTGGTATGCAAGAAGTCTATTTCGTGGAGTTTAGGATGAAATTATATGTTCAATTAATGATTCTCTTTGTGATTTCTCTAATCGGAGAGGGGATCTCTAGTTTCTTTCATTTGCCCATCCCAGGCAGTATTATTGGTTTGATTATTCTCTTTCTAGCCTTGCAATTTAAGTGGCTGAGAACTAGGCATGTCAATATGGTGGGGAATTTCTTGCTGGCCAATATGACCATTCTCTTTTTGCCGCCAGCAGTGGGAATCATGGAGAAGTTTGATGTGATTGCTCCCTATCTTTTGCCCATTGTTTTGATTGTCTTTTTTGCAGCAGTCATCAATATTATCCTCATAGCCTTGGTGGTTCAGTTCATCAAGAAACGATTTGAGGGAGATTATGAGAAAGGAGATGCCAAATGAGTGAATTTGTTTCCAATCCCCTATTTGGGCTGGCCCTGTCTATCTTAGCCTATCTAGTAGGAATGCTGATTTACAGACGTTTTCCCCATCCATTGACAACGCCCTTGCTTTTGTCAGCTGTTTTCATTATCATCTTTCTAAAGGTGACAGGTATTTCTTACCAAGATTACTACCAAGGTGGGGTTTATCTGAACAACTTGATTGTCCCATCGACAGTTGCTCTAGGGATTCCCCTTTATAAGAGTTTTCACTTGATGAAGCACCATGCTCGGAGTATTCTCTTTGGTAGTCTGCTAGCGGTAGTGGTCAATACCTCTTTCACAGCCCTTGTAGCTAAGATTTTTGGCATGGACTTTTTCCTAGCTATTTCTCTCTTTCCCAAGTCAGTAACAACCGCCATGGCAGTGGGAATCACAGAAAAATTGCAAGGCTTGACGACCGTGACTTTGGTGGTTGTAGTAGCAACTGGGATTTTAACCAGTGTTATCGGACCAACCCTTTTGAAGTGGTTGAAAATTGACGACCCAGTAGCTGTTGGTCTTTCTCTTGGAGGAACAGGTCATGCTGTCGGAACAGGAACTGCCTTCCGATACGGCTCTGTAGCAGGAGCCATGGGTGGCTTGGCTATCGGTGTCACAGGTATTCTCTATGTCTTTGTTAGCCCTATCGTAGCCAGTTTGATATTGAGTTAAAAAGCAAGGAATTTGAATTCCTTGCTTTTTAAAATCATATGTTATAGACTATTACTTTTCTTTGTTTAAGTGAATGACTTGATCGTAGTGTCTTAAGTCCTCTTCTGCGTAGTGGTGAATGACTTCAATGACTGTTTGAGGTAGGAAGAAGAGCAAGTCACTAATCTTTCTGCTATTTTCCGAGTCAATATCAGTAATTAAACGAGCGTAGTAATAGCGTTTCCTAGCCAAACCTAGTAAGAGAATGAGATTACCAAGTATTCCTAGAATTAATACTTTCCAAAGAAGGCCTAGTTCTTGATTGGTAAAACTAGCAACAATATTCTGAACAAGGGCTGGTGTGATAATCGCTTCAAGCCAAATAATGGCAATAGAAAAGAAATAAAGTACAAGGTGCATCTTACTAACAAATCTTCTCAGCATAAAGAGTTGGCCTCCTTATCGATATACATGTAATCAGTTTTAAATTATTATACTCCTTTTTATCAAATACGTCATATAAAAATGGAAGTTTTAAGGGCGAAAAAAAGCCTAGCGAGTTATTGTCACTAGACTTTAAAACTATTGAAAATTAACCTTGTTTCTCAAGATGTGATGAGTTTCTAAAAAGTTGAATTGATGAGATAATGCATTTTTGATTAGAGAGCAATTACGGGGTAATGTATGAAGTATTAACAGTTGGTTAGTTTGAACTTAATTTAGTGATATGTATATGTTTGTTTTAGGTACTATTAGATTACAAGCCGCTATTTTCAATAATATTTTTTCCACCAACTTTATCAAAAGGAACTGAAGACTTTTTAGTAGGAATTTCTGTTATAAGATAGGATTTTTCTAATGAGTAGCCAGCATAGAATTGATTATAAATTTGTCCATAAATAATTGACTTTGAAAGGAATTCGGCCTTTTCCTTGTCTTTATTTGTAAATTCTAATTTCTCTGCAACTGTTCTATTACCGGAAGGATCAGTTTCGATAGTTCCCTTAACAATATCAAATTCTTTCTTATCATAGAAGTTTTTTTCCGATAATTTTTTTATTTCATCAATACTTTTATTTGTTATGTCTTTAAGTGTAATTTCAACTTGTTCTTCACTAGAATCTTCTGTTTTTCCAGGTTCTTTACCAATAGCATAGGATGTAACGTTGCCATTTTTCGTGAAATATATATACGTTATTTTATCATCTTTTGAAATTGTATCACTAGAGGCGTTAGCGACGAAGAATACTCTCTCTGTTTTCGTTTATTAATTCAACTATTCCTTTTCCTGTTATTTCTGTTTGAGCTGAATTTTGGGAACAAGCTCCTAAGAAAATACTAATAAATAATAAGACTAAAAATAGTAATCTATTTCTTTGTTTCATATGGGACTCCTAAAAGTTATTTATTTTTAATAACTCTATTGTATCATACAAGAAGCTTATATAGATTAAAAACATTGTCAATTGTGTCAATAATTTTGTGTAAAAACTTCATTATAGTTATAGGGTGTAATTTTGATAAGACCTCTAGTATGTTGGAATATCGTTCTCATACTTAGTCAATTGATTTATAAGAATATATTTAGTTTAGTGGTGTATTAGATTTTGTTATAACAAATTCGTTATTTTTTGTTTACGCATTTTATTTACATTATGTTAAAGATGATAAAAAAGCCTAGCGAGTTATTGTCGCTAGACTCTGATATTATTGCAAATTAACCTTGTTTTTCAAGATATGATAAGTTCCTAGATAGTAGATGGCTATAAGAATAACTTCTTCCAGAATAGTCATGATAATGCCCATCTGGAACTGATCAGCTCCTCCTGTGGTTGATGGGAAGTAGAAACCAGGGTTAGAACGATAGAAGAGTTCAATAAAGCCAACGACGATTTGGATACCAATGTAGGCTACAATTGACAGTGCGGTACGGTATTCATTGAAAAGCTGTCCAATGGAAATAGCCAAGTAGATGCAGAGGATTCCAGAAATAGTATTTAGTAGGAAGGATACCCCCATAAGAGAGAGTTGAGGAAGATGTGTTTCTATAAATGGAATCACGTCAGAAGTTGCAAACCAATCTGGAGCCGTAAGGGTCAGAACAATGAAAGCACTGATTGCTAGTACAGTAGTGCTGACAATAGACCAGATAAAGGCACCAACTAGTTTGGCTGAGATAATATAATGTTCAGAAACTGGCAATGTCAAAGTCAGATAACCTTGTCGGTCATAGACACTACCTTTGAAGCGTTTAATAATTAAGAAAATAGTTGAAATCCCCAGTGTAATCATCAAGCCACTAAAGACAGTAGCTAGAAAAAGTAGCATAGTAAGTTGACTTTCTTTGGCAGGTAGATTGTTATAGGTCTGTGTCTGTATTCCGATAATGGCAGAAAGGGCTAGCACGGCAACGTAGAGGGCTAAATACCACTTGTTAACATTTTTAAATTCGTAGCGAACTAAATTCCAAAACATAATAATCTCCTTTGCTTAGGCCTTAAATTCCTGACGGAAGAGCTGGTCAATGGATTCACCAGACTCATAGCGAATATCATCTACATTTCCTTGACGGACGACTTTTCCGTCTTTGAGGAAGACAATTTCATCCAAGATTGGCTCGATATCAGAAATCAAGTGGGTAGAAATCAAAACGGTAGAAGTTGGGGAGTAGTTGTTGATAATGGTATTGAGGATATACTCACGGGCTGCTGGATCCACCCCACCAATGGGTTCGTCTAGAACGTAGAGACGAGCATCACGGCTCATAACCAAAATCAGTTGTACCTTTTCCTTATTCCCTTTTGATAATTTCTTGAGACGACTATTTTCATCAATGCCAAGATCCGCAAGCAGATGATGGGCACGTTCAAGATTGAAATCTTTATAGAAGGTCTTGAAGTAGGTTAGGGCTTCTTTGACCTTCATTTGCTCATTGAGATAGGTCGTATCTGGCAAATAAGCTACGATAGCCTTGGTTGCTGGGCTTGGGGCCATGTCGTTGATGAGGACGCGTCCTTGATCTGGTTGTAAGAGCCCATTGATGAGTTTAATCAGGGTTGTTTTTCCTGAGCCATTTGGGCCGAGGAGACCGACAATTTTTCCAGCTGGGATGTCAAGAGAAACATTTTCAAGGGCTGGGGTTGCTCCATAAAATTTGGATACATTTTCAAATGCTAGTAATGACATAGGCTTAAACTCCTTTAATATAATCGCCGACTACGCCTGGTAGTTCTTCTTTTTCATAGCCAAAATGGGTCATGGAGGAAACGAAGTGTTCCAATTCTTCTTCCGATAATTGTTTGCGTGATTGGGCAATCAGTTCCTTATCCTCAGTCACAAATCGTCCAGTTGTGCGCTTGCTGTAGACAAATCCTTCTCGTTCAAGGTCTGACAAGGCTCTTTGGATGGTGTTTGGATTGACACCGGCCTCGCTTGCTAGCTCTCTCACGGTTGGAAGTTGTTGATTGGGTTCCAGTGTATGGGAAACAATCTGAAGCTTGATTTTCTCCATAATTTGTAAATAAATGGGTTTTTTGTTGTCAAATGTCCAGGACATCTTGGTCTCCTTTCTTTTATCCTTTTGTCTTAATTAAATAATACAACAAAACAAAAAACTTGTCAAGCAAAAAGAAGAATTGTTTTGGGAATCGTTTAAAAAATGGTATAATGAAAAGAAAACGATAAGGAGGGAAAGGATGCGTTGTCCAAAATGTGGGGCTACCAAGTCAAGTGTTATCGATAGTCGCCAAGCAGAAGAAGGGAACACCATTCGTAGAAGACGTGAGTGCGATGAATGCCAACACCGTTTTACAACCTACGAACGAGTAGAAGAAAGAACCTTAGTGGTTGTTAAAAAAGATGGCACACGGGAACAATTCTCCAGAGATAAAATCTTTAATGGAATTATCCGCTCAGCCCAGAAACGTCCTGTGTCAAGTGATGAAATCAACATGGTAGTCAATCGTATCGAACAGAAACTCCGTGGTCGAAATGAAAATGAAATTCAAAGTGAGGACATTGGTTCACTCGTCATGGAGGAGTTGGCTGAGTTAGATGAGATTACCTATGTACGTTTTGCCAGTGTCTATCGTAGTTTTAAGGATGTCAGTGAGCTAGAGAGCTTGCTCCAACAAATCACCCAGTCCTCTAAAAAGAAAAAGGAAAGATAAATGAAGCCAATTGACCGTTTTTCTTATCTAAAGAATAATCGGGTGTCGCAAGATACCTCATCTCTGGTACAGTGCTACCTCCCGATTATCGGTCAGGAGGCACTGAGCCTTTATCTTTATACCATCAGTTTTTGGGATAATGGCAGAAAGGAACACCTCTTTTCAAACATTCTCAACCATCTAAACTTTGGGATGGATAGACTGATAAAATCCCTGAAAATCCTATCTGCTTTTAATCTCTTGACCCTCTATCAAAAGGGTGATATCTATAAGCTAGCTATCAATACTCCTCTCTCGACTCAGGACTTCTTGGAACATCCTGTTTATCGCAGACTTTTGGAGAAAAAAATTGGCGATGCAGCTGTGGAGGATTTGAAAGTTGAGAGTGCTGAGGGAGAAGAAATACCTGTCTCACTCAATCAAGTCTTTCCAGACTTGGCAGAACTGGGAAGTCAAGAAGACCTTGGTCTCAAGAAGAAAGTGGCCAACGATTTTGACTTGGACCATTTTCGTCAGCTTATGGCTCGAGATGGGCTTCGTTTTGCGGATGAGAAGTCCGATGTCTTAAACCTCTTTGCCATTGCCGAGGAGAAGAAATGGACTTGGTTTGAAACTTATCAATTGGCCAAGTCAACAGCTGTTTCTCAGGTTATTTCAACCAAACGCATGCGGGAAAAAATTTCTCAAAAACCTGTTTCCTCTGACTTTAGTCCTAAGGAAGCAACCATTATTAAAGAAGCCAAAAGTAAAACTGCCCTGCAGTTCTTAGCAGAAATCAAACAAACACGCAAGGCAAGTATTACTCAAACAGAAAGAGAACTCTTGCAACAGATGGCTGGCTTGGGCTTGCTGGACGAAGTCATCAATATCATTCTCTTATTGACCTTTAATAAGGTGGATTCGGCAAACATCAATGAGAAATATGCCATGAAGGTAGCCAATGACTATGCTTATCAAAAGATTCATTCGGCAGAAGAGGCAGTCTTGCGCATTCGTGAGAGAGGGCAGAAAACAAAAACACAAAAACAGAATCAGACTGCCCCAGCAAAAACCAATGTTCCTAAATGGAGTAATCCTGAATATAAAAATACGTCATCCGCTGAGGAATTAGAAGAGATGGAACGCCAAACCCTAGAATTATTAGCAAAATTAGATAACGGAGGTGATTAGATGGAAAGTGTCGGAGATGTACTCAAACGTCAACCAAGTCGTTTTCACTATCAAGATTTGGTCCAGAAAATCATGAAGGATCCTGATGTTGCGGCCTTTGTCCAGCAAGAATCCCTCAATCAGGACGAGTTGAGCCGTAGTATTTCCAAGTTTAACCAATACATCACTGAGAGAGATAAATTCCTCCGAGGAGATACAGATTATATTGCCAAAGGCTACAAGCCTATACTAGTCATGAACCATGGCTATGCGGATGTTTCTTATGAAGAAACTCCTGAACTAATCGCAGCTGAAAAAGAAGCGGCTATCAAGAAACGTCTCAACTTAATTAATTTTCCATCTAGCCTGAAAAATGTCAGTTTTTTAGATGTTTATCGTGATGATGTTCAGCGTTTAACTGTTCTAAAAAGAATGATAGAATTTGTTAACGATTACCCCAATAATTTGAAAGGTCTTTACTTATATGGAGACTTTGGCGTGGGTAAAAGTTTCATGGTGGCTGCCTTAGCTCATGATTTATCAGAAAAACGTGGTGTTTCATCCACTCTCCTCCACTATCCTAGCTTTGTCATAGATGTCAAAAATGCTATCGGTGATGGCAATGTTAAGACCTTAGTGGATGAGATTAGGCTTTCTGAAGTCCTGATTTTAGATGATATTGGTGCCGAGCAATCCACCGCTTGGGTGCGTGATGAAATCCTGCAGGTCATTCTCCAATATCGGATGCAGGAAAATTTACCGACCTTTTTCACGTCCAACTTCGACTTTGAAGAATTGGAGCTGCACTTCGCTAAAGGGAAACATGGAAATGACGAAACCTGGGAAGCCAGACGCGTCATGGAACGCATCCGTTATTTGGCTGAGGAGACTCGTTTAGAAGGAGTAAACCGTCGATGACAGAAACAATCAAATTAATGAAGGCTCACACTTCAGTGCGCAGATTTAAGGAGCAAGGCCTTCCTCAGGAAGACTTGACTGAAATCCTGACAGCAGCCCAGATGGCTTCGTCTTGGAAGAATTTCCAGTCCTACTCTGTGATTGTGGTGCGAAGTCAAGAAAAGAAAGATGCTCTGTATGAATTGGTACCTCAAGAAGCCATTCGCCAGTCAGCTGTTTTCCTTCTCTTTGTCGGAGATTTGAACCGAGCAGAAAAGGGAGTACGACTCCATACGGATACATTCCAACCTCAAGGGGTGGAAGGGCTCTTGATTAGTTCGGTCGATGCGGCTCTTGCTGGACAAAATGCCTTGCTGGCAGCTGAAAGCTTGGGTTATGGTGGTGTCATTATTGGCTTGGTTCGATACAAGTCCGAAGAAGTGGCAGAACTCTTTAATCTACCTGACTACACCTATCCTGTCTTTGGGATGGCACTAGGTGTGCCAGATCAAACTCATGATGTGAAACCAAGACTGCCACTAGAGAATGTTGTCTTTGAGGAAGAATACCAAGAACAGTCAACTGAGGCAATCCAAGCTTATGACCGTGTACAGACCGACTATGCTGGGGCGCGTGCGACCACAAGCTGGAGTCAGCGCCTAGCGGAACAGTTTGGTCAAGCTGAACCAAGCTCAACTAGAAAAAATCTTGAACAGAAGAAGTTATTGTAGAAAGTGAGAAATTATGGCCCTACCAACTATTGCCATTGTAGGACGTCCCAATGTTGGGAAATCAACCCTATTTAATCGGATCGCTGGTGAGCGAATCTCCATTGTAGAAGATGTCGAAGGAGTGACACGTGACCGTATCTATGCAACGGGTGAGTGGCTCAATCGTTCCTTTAGCATGATTGATACAGGAGGAATCGATGATGTCGATGCTCCTTTCATGGAACAAATCAAGCATCAGGCAGAAATTGCCATGGAAGAAGCAGATGTTATTGTTTTTGTCGTGTCTGGTAAGGAAGGAATTACCGATGCAGACGAATACGTAGCCCGTAAACTTTATAAAACCCACAAACCAGTTATCCTCGCGGTTAACAAGGTGGACAACCCTGAGATGCGAAATGATATCTATGATTTCTATGCCCTCGGTTTGGGTGAACCACTGCCTATCTCATCTGTCCATGGTATCGGTACAGGGGATGTGCTAGACGCGATCGTAGAAAATCTTCCAAATGAATATGAAGAAGAAAACCCAGATGTCATTAAGTTTAGCTTGATTGGTCGTCCAAACGTTGGAAAATCAAGCTTGATCAATGCTATCTTGGGAGAAGACCGTGTCATTGCCAGTCCTGTTGCTGGAACAACGCGTGACGCCATTGATACCCACTTTACAGATACAGATGGTCAAGAGTTTACCATGATTGATACGGCTGGTATGCGTAAGTCTGGTAAGGTTTATGAAAATACTGAGAAATACTCTGTCATGCGTGCCATGCGTGCTATTGACCGTTCAGATGTGGTCTTAATGGTCATCAATGCGGAAGAGGGTATTCGTGAATACGACAAGCGTATCGCAGGATTTGCCCATGAAGCTGGTAAAGGGATGATTATCGTGGTCAACAAGTGGGATACACTTGAAAAAGACAACCACACTATGAAAAACTGGGAAGAAGATATCCGTGAGCAGTTCCAATATCTACCTTACGCACCGATTATCTTTGTATCAGCCTTGACCAAGCAACGTCTCCACAAACTTCCTGAGATGATCAAACAAATCAGCGAAAGTCAAAATACACGTATTCCATCAGCTGTCTTGAACGATGTGATTATGGATGCTATTGCGATTAACCCAACACCGACAGACAAAGGAAAACGTCTCAAGATTTTCTATGCGACTCAAGTGGCAACCAAACCACCAACCTTTGTTATCTTTGTAAACGAAGAAGAACTCATGCACTTTTCTTACCTGCGTTTCTTGGAAAATCAAATCCGCAAGGCCTTTGTCTTTGAGGGAACTCCAATCCATCTCATCGCAAGAAAACGTAAATAAAAAAGCAGAATCTGGAATGACATTTCCAGATTTTTTTGATAAAATGAAGTTTAAGAAAGCGCTATCAAAAAGAGGTGTTGATGATGGAACATTTGTTTAAATTGTTAATCTTATTACCCTGTTTTTACTTTTTCAGCTGGATTGAAAAGGCCAACAGAGATAGTAAATTTTTCCCAATTTTTTACTATTTTTACTGGATTTACATCACCCTCTATGCTCTTTTTAGCCTTGCTTGGACAGTTTTTTCAGTCCTATTTTTCAATATCCTATTGTGAAATGTGGCAGACATCAAGTCTTGGGGCATTTGGCTATTATTACTACTTATTGCTTTTTCCAGTTCTTGGTTAACCTATATCTTTTTCAAAAAAATGTTTCGCTTGAGACGAGAACTAGGGAAGTCTAAAGCGGGGAGACATTGATTTATATGGCTTTTATTGATAGGAGGTAGCTTATGACACGTCTAAAATCATTTATTATACGCTATTCTAAGGTCTATATTGGTTTAGTTCTGTTGATCTGGCTTGCTTTCTTCTTTCTTCCTTGGGGTAGTCCGGTTCTGGGGATAACGATTGACATTTTCGTTATTCAGAAAATCTTGCTAGTTTTTGGCATTCTGTCCATTTTGATGGCCTTGTTATCCAAGAAAGTCAGTCTCTTTGTTTTTGGACTCATCTGCTGTCTTTCTCTTTGGATAAATCTATTTATTCTATTTGCTCTTTTGCCGATTTTTGGCAATTAAAGTATCATAAAAGTCAGAGAGGTTAGCTTGGAAACTAGCCTCTTTTTCCTTTTCAAAATGGGGATTCTTCCTTGAAAATAATCAGTAATTGTGCTAAAATTAAAAGAACATTCTAAAATATTCGGAATTTAAAGTAAGGAAAAACATGGCTAATATTTTAAAAACAATTATCGAAAATGATAAAGGAGAAATCCGTCGTCTGGAAAAGATGGCTGACAAGGTTTTCAAATACGAAGACCAAATGGCTGCTTTGACTGACGACCAACTAAAAGCAAAAACAGTTGAATTTAAAGAACGTTATCAAAATGGAGAATCACTGGATTCATTGCTTTATGAAGCATTTGCGGTTGTCCGTGAGGGTGCCAAACGTGTCCTAGGTCTCTTCCCATATAAGGTTCAGGTTATGGGGGGAATCGTTCTGCACCATGGTGACGTGCCAGAGATGCGTACAGGGGAAGGGAAAACCTTGACTGCGACTATGCCGGTATACCTCAATGCCCTTTCAGGTAAAGGGGTTCATGTAGTTACGGTCAATGAATACCTATCAGAACGTGACGCGACTGAGATGGGTGAATTGTACTCATGGCTTGGTTTGTCAGTAGGGATTAACTTGGCTGCCAAATCTCCAATGGAGAAAAAAGAAGCCTATGAGTGTGATATTACCTACTCAACCAACTCGGAAATCGGATTTGACTACCTTCGTGATAACATGGTCGTTCGCGCTGAAAACATGGTACAACGTCCGCTTAACTATGCCTTGGTCGATGAGGTTGACTCAATCTTGATTGACGAGGCGCGTACACCTTTGATCGTATCAGGTGCTAACGCAGTTGAAACCAGTCAGCTCTACCACATGGCAGACCACTATGTAAAATCTTTGGACAAAGACGACTACATCATCGATGTGCAGTCTAAGACTATTGGTTTGTCTGATTCAGGGATTGACAAGGCTGAAAGCTACTTCAAACTTGAAAACCTCTATGACATCGAAAACGTAGCTTTGACTCACTTTATCGATAACGCCCTTCGTGCCAACTACATCATGCTTCTCGATATTGACTATGTGGTGAGCGAAGAACAAGAAATTTTGATCGTTGACCAATTTACAGGTCGTACCATGGAAGGTCGTCGTTATTCTGATGGCTTGCACCAAGCCATTGAAGCTAAAGAAGGTGTGCCAATCCAGGATGAAACTAAGACATCTGCCTCAATCACTTACCAAAACCTTTTCCGTATGTACAAGAAATTGTCTGGTATGACGGGTACAGGTAAGACTGAGGAAGAAGAATTCCGTGAAATTTACAACATTCGTGTTATTCCAATCCCAACAAACCGTCCTGTTCAGCGTATTGACCATCCAGACTTACTTTTTGCTAGTATTGAAGCTAAGTTTAAGGCGGTTGTCGAAGACGTTAAGGCTCGTTACCAAAAAGGTCAACCTGTCTTGGTTGGTACAGTAGCGGTTGAAACCAGTGACTACATTTCTAAGAAATTGGTCGCAGCTGGCGTTCCTCACGAAGTCTTGAATGCCAAAAACCACTATAAAGAAGCTCAAATCATCATGAATGCTGGTCAACGTGGTGCTGTTACTATCGCAACCAACATGGCCGGTCGTGGTACCGACATCAAGCTTGGTGAAGGGGTTCGCGAACTTGGAGGACTTTGTGTTATTGGTACAGAACGTCATGAAAGCCGTCGTATCGATAACCAGCTTCGTGGACGTTCAGGTCGTCAAGGAGATCCAGGTGAGTCACAATTCTACCTATCTCTTGAAGATGATTTGATGAAACGTTTTGGTTCTGAGCGTCTGAAAGGTGTCTTTGAACGCTTGAATATGTCTGATGAAGCCATTGAGTCTCGTATGTTGACACGTCAGGTCGAAGCAGCGCAAAAACGTGTCGAAGGAAATAACTACGATACCCGTAAACAAGTCCTTCAATACGATGACGTCATGCGTGAACAACGTGAGATTATCTACGCTCAACGTTACGACGTCATCACTGCAGATCGTGACTTGGCACCTGAAATTCAGGCTATGATCAAACGCACGATTGGTCGTGTCGTTGATGGTCATGCGCGTGCCAAACAAGATGAAAAACTAGAAGCAATTTTGAACTTTGCTAAGTACAACTTGCTTCCAGAAGATTCGATTTCAATCGAAGACTTGTCAGGCTTGTCTGATAAGGCAATTAAGGAAGAGCTCTTCCAACGTGCCTTGCAAGTTTACGATAGTCAGGTTTCAAAACTACGCGATGAAGAAGCAGTTAAAGAATTCCAAAAAGTCTTGATTCTACGAGTGGTGGATAACAAGTGGACAGATCATATCGATGCCCTTGATCAATTGCGTAACGCGGTTGGACTTCGTGGCTATGCTCAGAACAACCCTGTTGTTGAGTATCAGGCAGAAGGTTTCCGTATGTTTAATGACATGATTGGTTCGATTGAGTTTGATGTGACACGTTTGATGATGAAAGCACAAATTCATGAACAAGAAAGACCACAAGCAGAACACCATATCAGTACAACGGCGACTCGCAATATCGCTGCCCACCAAGCAAATATGCCTGAAAATCTGGATTTGAGTCAGATTGGACGGAATGAACTTTGCCCATGTGGTTCTGGTAAGAAGTTTAAAAACTGTCACGGTAAAAGACAATAAAATGAGATAGTTTAGAGGCGGATACCTTGTGAAAAGTAAATTTTTACTTGGTATCCGTTTGCTTTATGAGGAGATGAGTTATGGTATTTACAGCAAAAAGTCCTAAAATTAATATTGAAGAAGTTCGTGCCTTATCAAAATTAGAAGGCCAAGCTTTGGAGAGAAAATCACAGCGCGATAAAGAGCTAGAAGCCATTATACGTGGAGAAGACCAGCGGATTCTCTTGGTAATCGGGCCATGCTCATCTGACAATGAAGAAGCTGTTCTTGAATACGCTATGCGTTTGGCAGTTCTACAAGAAGAAGTAGCAGACCGTATCTTTATGGTTATGCGTGTTTATACTGCCAAACCCCGTACCAACGGAGATGGCTATAAAGGCTTGATTCACCAGCCTAACGCGACAGAAGCGCCTAGTCTTATCAACGGAATCAAAGCTGTTCGCCATCTTCACTATCGTGTTATCACAGAAACAGGCATGACAACAGCTGATGAAATGCTTTATCCTGAAAATCTTCCGCTAGTGGATGATTTGATTTCTTACATGGCGGTTGGTGCTCGTTCAGTTGAAGACCAGCAACACCGCTTTGTGGCCAGTGGGGCAGATTTTGCGACTGGTTTTAAAAATCCAACCTCTGGAAATCTCAATGTTATGTTTAATGGGATTTATGCTGCTCAAAACAAACAAAGTTTCCTTTTCCTAGGAAAAGAAGTGGAAACAACTGGGAACCCACTTTCGCATGCCATTCTTCGTGGAGCGACCAATGAGTATGGTAAGAATATTCCTAACTACTACTATGATAATTTGATGGATACTATTGCCCAGTATGAGAAAATGGGCTTGGAAAATCCCTTTATCATTGTGGACACCAATCATGACAACTCTGGTAAGCAATACATGGATCAGATTCGAATTGTCCGACAGACCTTGATTAATCGTGATTGGAATGAAAAAATCAAGCAGTATGTTCGTGGCTTTATGATTGAGTCTTATCTAGAAGACGGCCGTCAAAACGAACCAGAAGTATTTGGCAAGTCTATCACGGACCCTTGCCTAGGCTGGGAAAATACAGAAGCCCTTGTCAGAGAAATCTACCAAACGCTAGGAGAATAAGATGGCATTTATTGAAAAAGGTCAAGAAATCGATATTGAAGCAATCAAGGCAGAAACCCAATTGTCTGCGGAAGCCTTGCGTCTAAAAGAGCGTCGTGATAGAGAATTGGCAGACATTATTTCAGGAGAAGATGACCGTATCCTTTTGGTGATTGGTCCTTGCTCGTCTGATAATGAAGAGGCTGTCTTGGAATATGCCCGCCGTTTATCAGCCTTGCAAAAGAAGGTGGCGGACAAGATTTTCATGGTTATGCGTGTTTATACAGCTAAACCTCGTACCAACGGAGACGGCTATAAAGGTTTGGTTCACCAACCAGATACCTCTAAGGCTCCAAGCCTGATTAACGGTTTGCAGGCTGTTCGTCAGTTGCACTACCGCGTGATTACAGAGACTGGTTTGACAACGGCAGACGAGATGCTTTATCCGTCAAATCTGGTCTTGGTAGATGATTTGGTCAGCTACCATGCTGTTGGGGCTCGTTCTGTGGAAGACCAAGAGCACCGCTTTGTGGCCTCAGGGATTGATGCACCGGTTGGGATGAAAAATCCAACCTCTGGAAATTTGGGTGTTATGTTTAATGGCATCTATGCTGCTCAAAATAAACAGACCTTCCTCTTTCATGGTCAAGAAGTGGAGACTTCAGGAAATCCCTTGGCCCACGTCATCCTTCGTGGTGCAGTTAATGAATATGGGAAAAATGAGCCTAACTTTTACTATGAGACCCTGCTAAATGCTATTGAGCGCTATGAATCCATGGGACTTGAAAATCCCTTTATCCTCATTGACACCAACCATGATAATTCTGGCAAGCAATATATGGAACAGATTCGAATTGTTCGCCAGACTTTGCAAAATCGTGATTGGAATGAGAAGATTAAAAAGATAGTTCGAGGCTTTATGATTGAATCTTACCTAGCAGATGGTCGTCAAAACCAACCAGAGGTCTTTGGTTGCTCTATTACCGATCCTTGCCTGGGTTGGGAGAATACAGAGGCCTTGGTAGAAGAGATTTACGCTACCTTGACAAAATAAGTGAAAAGGATGGAGTTGGGGGATCTCAACTCCTTTTGATGAGAATGATAGTTGGACACGGAATTGATATCGAAGAATTAGCTTCGATAGAAAGCGCAGTTACACGACATGAAGGCTTTGCTAAGCGCGTTCTGACCGCTAAGGAAATGGAACGATTTAACAGTCTTAAAGGACGCAGGCAAATAGAATATTTAGCTGGTCGCTGGTCGGCTAAAGAAGCCTTTTCCAAGGCTATGGGAACAGGTATTGGCAAGCTCGGTTTTCAAGATTTGGAAGTCTTGAACAATGAACGCGGGGCGCCTTATTTTAGTCAGGCACCATTTTTAGGAAAGATTTGGCTATCTATCAGCCATACCGATCAGTTTGTGACAGCCAGTGTCATTTTGGAGGAAAATCATGAAAGCTAGTCCACATAGACCAACCAAGGCTCTGATTCATCTGGGAGCTATTCGACAAAATATTCAGCAAATGGGGGCTCATATCCCTGAAGGAACGCTCAAATTTGCAGTAGTCAAGGCTAATGCCTATGGGCATGGAGCTGTTGCTGTTGCGACGGCGATTCAGGATGAAGTTGATGGCTTTTGCGTTTCCAATATCGATGAAGCCATTGAACTCAGACAAGCTGGACTCAGGAAGAAAATCCTTATTTTAGGAGTTTCTGACATCGAAGCAGTTGCTCTAGCTAAAGAATACGACATCATCTTGACAGTGGCTGGACTGGAGTGGATTCAAGCACTCTTAGATAAGGAAGCTGACCTAACTGGATTGACAGTCCACCTTAAGATTGACTCAGGAATGGGACGGATCGGTTTTAGAGAAGCAAGTGAGGTTGAGCAGGCTCAAGCTTTGCTCCAACAATACGGTGCTCGTGTTGAAGGGATTTTTACCCACTTTGCTACTGCAGACGAGGAATTAGACGACTACTTTAATGAGCAGTTAGAACGGTTTAAAACCATTCTGTCAAGTATGAAAGGTCTTCCAGAGCTGGTTCATGCCAGTAATTCGGCAACGACTCTTTGGCATGCAGAGACCATTTTTAACGCCGTCCGTATGGGAGATGCCATGTATGGTCTGAATCCTAGCGGAGAGGTTTTGGACTTGCCTTATGACTTGAAACCAGCCTTGACCTTGGAATCTGCTCTGGTTCATGTCAAGACAGTTTCAGCTGGAGCTTGCATGGGCTATGGAGCGACCTATCAGGCAGATAGCGAGCAAGTCATAGCGACGGTGCCAATCGGCTATGCGGATGGTTGGACACGAGATATGCAGAATTTCACGGTCTTGGTAGATGGGCAAGCTTGCCCAATTGTTGGACGAGTTTCTATGGACCAAATCACTATTCGTCTGCCTAAGCTTTATCCTTTAGGAACCAAAGTCACCCTCATTGGTTCTAATGGGGGCAAGGAGATCACAGCTACTCAGGTAGCGACCTATCGTGGGACTATTAATTATGAGGTGGTTTGTCTTCTCAGCGATCGCATTCCGAGAGAATATTATTAGAAAAGAAAGGAGTGGAGCATGAATCTACATCAACCCTTGCATGTCTTACCTGGTGTGGGACCAAAGTCAGCAGAGAAATACGCCAAACTAGGAATTGAAAACTTGCAAGACCTCTTGCTCTACTTTCCTTTCCGTTATGAAGACTTCAAAACCAAGCAAGTATTGGAACTAGAGGACGGGGAGAAGGCAGTCCTATCTGGTCAAGTCGTGACTCCTGCCAGTGTCCAGTATTATGGATTCAAGCGCAATCGTCTGCGCTTTAGCCTCAAGCAGGGAGAAGTCGTTTTTGCGGTGAATTTCTTTAACCAGCCCTATCTAGCAGATAAGATAGAGTTGGGAGCAACCCTTGCTGTCTTTGGAAAATGGGACCGAGCCAAGGCTAGTCTGACTGGGATGAAGGTCCTAGCTCAGGTGGAAGATGACCTCCAACCTGTTTATCGCTTGGCTCAGGGAATCAGTCAGGCCAGTCTGGTCAAGGTTATTAAGACGGCCTTTGATCAGGGATTGGACCTCTTGATTGAGGAAAATCTTCCCCAGTCTTTGCTGGACAAATACAAACTCATGTCCCGTTGTCAGGCCGTTCGTGCCATGCATTTCCCCAAGGATTTGGCAGAATACAAGCAGGCCCTTCGCCGTATCAAGTTTGAGGAACTTTTTTATTTCCAAATGCAGTTGCAGACGCTCAAGTCTGAAAATAGAGTTCAGGGAAGTGGTCTGGTTCTGAATTGGTCTCAGGAAAAGGTGACAGCTGTCAAAGAAAGCTTGCCTTTTTCCTTGACTCAGGCTCAAGAAAAGAGTTTGCAGGAAATTTTGACCGATATGAAGTCGGACCACCACATGAATCGTCTTCTACAAGGGGATGTGGGGAGCGGGAAAACGGTGGTCGCTGGCTTGGCTATGTATGCGTCAGTGACGGCTGGCTACCAAGCAGCCCTCATGGTACCAA
Source organism: Streptococcus sp. Marseille-Q5112 (assembly GCF_916700555.1). GTDB lineage: Bacteria > Bacillota > Bacilli > Lactobacillales > Streptococcaceae > Streptococcus > Streptococcus symci. Next base: position 15,009 of record NZ_CAKAKP010000013.1, on the reverse strand, counting down.
CAGAAATCCTTGCAGAGCAACACTTTGAGAGTTTGAAGAGTCTCTTCCCAGCCCTAAAACTGGCTCTTTTGACAGGTTCCTTGAAAGCTGCAGAAAAGAGAGAAGTCTTGGAGACTATTGCCAAGGGTGAGGCTGATTTGATTATTGGAACCCACGCTCTGATTCAGGATGGGGTGGATTATGCTCGTCTGGGCTTGATTATCATCGATGAGCAGCACCGCTTTGGTGTAGGGCAAAGGCGTGTTCTGAGAGAAAAAGGAGACAATCCTGACGTTCTCATGATGACGGCGACTCCCATTCCACGGACCTTGGCGATCACAGCTTTTGGCGATATGGATGTTTCCATTATCGACCAGATGCCTGCGGGTCGGAAACCCATTGTGACACGTTGGATTAAGCATGAGCAACTGCCTCAGGTCTTGACTTGGTTAGAGGGGGAAATCCAAAAAGGTTCTCAAGCCTACGTCATCTCTCCCTTGATTGAAGAATCAGAAGCTTTGGATTTGAAAAATGTCATTGCCCTATCAGAAGAGTTGACGGCTCATTTTGCTGGTAAGGCCGAAGTAGCCCTCCTACATGGCAAGATGAAGAGTGATGAAAAAGACCAGATTATGCAGGAGTTCAAAGAGAGAAAAACGGATATTCTGGTTTCGACAACGGTTATCGAGGTCGGGGTCAATGTTCCCAATGCGACCGTTATGATTATCATGGATGCCGATCGCTTCGGTCTCAGCCAGCTTCACCAGCTTAGAGGTCGTGTTGGTCGGGGAGATAAGCAGTCCTATGCTGTTCTCGTTGCCAATCCCAAGACGGATTCTGGGAAAGACCGCATGCGCATCATGACAGAAACCACTAATGGATTTGTCCTTGCGGAGGAAGATTTGAAAATGCGTGGTTCAGGTGAGATTTTTGGAACCAGACAGTCAGGTCTCCCAGAGTTCCAAGTAGCTGATATTATCGAAGATTTTCCAATTTTAGAAGAAGCTAGAAAGGTTGCTAGCTACATTAGTTCTATTGAAGGCTGGCAAGAGGAGCCAGAGTGGCGCATGATTGCCCTTCATCTGGAAAAGAAAGAACATCTAGATTAAGCTTTCTCTAAGGAAATCTTATACTCAATGAAAATCAAAGAGCAAACTAGGAAGCTAGCCGCAAGCTGTACTTGAGTACGGTAAGGCGACGCTGACGTGGTTTGAATTTGATTTTCGAAGAGTATTAAGCTAGCTTTCAGGTTTGGCCCTTATACTAGAGTCATCAAAAAGAAACGAGGACTCTCACATGACAGTAACGATTAAAGTAAATTACCAAACTACTTTCCAAAAGAAGGAAGCAAAAAATTAAGATTGAGCAGAAGAAGAAAGAGCGAAAATGCTCTTTTTTGTTTTTAAAATTACTTTCAGTCGATAGGTTTGAGGGAGGAGAATCTAAAATCTCTTTCTATTTACTCTTCTTTCTTGCATTGCTTTTCTAGATATGCTAGAGTGGTGATAGCGATTACAAAAAAAGGAGCATATTATGAAAAATCCAGCTTTATTAGAAGAAATCAAGACTTATAAAGGACGGGATGAGGTTCCAGAAGACTTTGATGCTTTCTGGGATGAGGAAGTGAAAAAAGTTTCAACACTTCCAGGCTACCAGTTGGAGGAAAGAAATTTCCACATTCCTCAAGTCAAGTGCTATGAGTTAACATTTGAAGGAAGCAAGGAAGGCAAGGTCTATGCACGCGTCGTTCTTCCAAAGAGTGAGGGTAAAGTTCCAATAATTTTCCATTTCCATGGTTATATGGGACGTGGCTTGGACTGGGCCGACATGCTGGCCTTCACCGTGGCTGGTTATGGTGTTGTTTCCATGGATGTGCGGGGGCAGTCGGGTTACTCACAAGATGGTTTGCGTTCTCCTCTAGGAAATACGGTTAAGGGACATATTATCCGTGGGGCTGTGGAAGGTCGGGATCACCTCTTTTATAAGGATGTTTATCTGGATATTTACCAGTTGGTCGAAATTGTTGCTAGTCTACCTCAGGTTGATGAGAAGCGTCTTTCTAGCTATGGTGCCTCGCAAGGAGGGGCTTTAGCCCTAGTTGCAGCAGCGCTCAACCCTCGAATTGAGAAAACTGTTGCAATCTATCCTTTCTTATCAGACTTCAGACGAGTGCTTGAGATTGGTAATACTAGCGAGGCTTACGACGAACTTTTCCGTTATTTCAAGTTTCACGACCCCTTCCATGAAACTGAGGAGGAGATCATGGCGACCCTTGCCTATATCGATGTGAAAAATCTTGCCCATCGTATCAAGGGTGAGGTTAAGATGATTACGGGCTTGGACGATGATGTTTGCTATCCTATTACCCAGTTTGCGATTTACAACCGTCTGACCTGTGACAAGTCCTATCTTATCATGCCAGAGTATGCCCATGAAGCTATGAATGTTTTTGTCAATGACCAAGTTTACAACTGGCTCTGTGGTAGTGAGATTTCTTTTAAGTATATAAAGTGATGAATGAGAGAGCCAGTAGCTCTCTTTTTTGTTATAAATGTTGAAAGTACTTTTAAAAATATTAAAATATTAAAATATTTCTGAAAGTAAAATCTATTCTATGACAAGCTTGAGATAAACCTATGACTTTATTGTATAATAAAGAAAAAGTCTCTAGGAAAGGAGTGAAAGAGCTACTGTTTGGATTACAGCTAGCTAAATTTTGAAAGAGAGAAGGAGAGGAACTCTCGTTTATTAATTACTTTCTTGTGTTTTCCTATGGTCGGGAGTAAAAATTTTAAAACAAAAAGAAAGCGCTTTATTTTTTGGTGATATTGAAAGGTAGAAAGATGAATCAGAAGAATTATGACAGAAAACAAAGATATGGTATTCGTAAATTTGCAGTGGGTGTAGCCTCTGTAACCATTGGTGCTGTGGTGTTTGGAGTAAATCCTGTATTGGCAAATGAACAAGGAAACTCAACTGTAACTGCAGCTGAAAATAATAATCAAGGTTTATCAGAATTACCAAAAGAAGCTTCTTCAGGAAGTCTTGCTCATTTAGATAGCGAATTAGCTGGAAAATTGGCAACAGCAAAAGACAATGGTGTGGAAGTTGATCAGGATAAGTTGAAGAAAAATGAGACTACTGAAGCAGAGACAACCACTCCATCAAATACACCTGCAGCTGACAATACACCAGCTCCTGCTGATAAACCAGAAACAGATTCTGCAACTACAGAAGCAAGTAACAAGGACCAAGATAAAGAAGAAGAGGGAGTACTTCCTCGAGATTATTACGCTAGAGACATCGCAAATGCAACTCCAGTAGTGGAAAAAGAAGATGTTGAAACAAATTCGAAGAATGGTCAGCGTGTAGATTTAGCTAGTGAATTAAATGCATTGAAGAAACTTCAAAATGCGACCATTCATATGGAATTCAAGCCAGATGCCAAAGCTCCAGATTTTTATAATCTATTCTCAGTGTCTAGTGATAAGAAAAAAGATGAGTACTTCACCATGGCTGTTCTCAATAATACAGCCTTAATTGAGGGACGTGATGCTAATGGAACACAATTTTATGATAAATATACGGATGCTCCATTGAAAATTAAGCCTGGGCAGTGGAATTCAGTTACCTTTACTGTTGAAAGACCGAATGCAGAAAATCCAGGAGGAAAAGTTAGACTCTATGTAAATGGAGTTTTATCTCGTACCAGTTTGAAGTCTGGTAAATTTATCAAGGATATGCCAGATATTACCCATGCTCAACTTGGTGCAACAAATCGGGCAGGGAAATCAGTTTGGGGAGCAAATTTACAGGTTCGTAATTTAAGTGTTTATGATCGTGTATTAACTCCAGAGGAAGTTCAAAAACGGAGCCAATTGTTTGAGAGATCTGATTTGGAACAAAAGCTACCAGAAGGGGCTAAAGTTACTGAAAAACAAGATGTCTTTGAAGGTGGTATGCATAACAAACCAAATAAAGATGGTATTAAGAGTTATCGTATTCCTGCACTTCTTAAGACAGATAAAGGTACTTTGATTGCTGGTGCAGATGAGAGACGCTTGCATCACTCTGACTGGGGTGATATCGGTATGGTCGTCAGACGAAGTGAGGATAAGGGGAAAACATGGAGCGATCGAGTAACGATTACAAATTTACGAGACAATCCAAAAGCTTCTAATCCATCAATCGGTTCACCAGTGAACATCGATATGGTTTTGGTTCAAGATCCTGCAACAAAACGAATTTTTTCGATCTATGATATGTTCCCAGAAGGGCAAGGAATCTTTGGAATGGCTGCTCAAAGAGAAGAAGCCTATAAACAAATCGATGGAAAAACTTACCAAATCCTCTACAAAGAAGGCGAAGAAGGTTCCTACACAATTCGCGAAAATGGTACAGTGTATACACCAGATGGCAAAGCAACAGATTACCGTGTTGTTGTAAATCCAATGAAACCAGCTTATAGTGATAAGGGAGATCTGTATCAAGGGGATCAACTATTAGGAAATATTTATTTCACAAGTAATAAAACGTCTCCATTTAGAGTTGCTAAGGATTCTTATCTATGGATGTCTTACAGTGATGACGATGGTAAGACTTGGTCAGCACCTCAAGATATTACCCCAATGGTAAAAGCTGATTGGATGAAATTCCTAGGGGTTGGACCTGGAACAGGAATTACTCTTCACACAGGACCTCATAAAGGCAGAATTATTGTACCTGTTTATACAACAAATCAGACTAGCCACTTAAGCGGTTCTCAATCATCTCGGATTATCTACTCAGATGATCATGGTAAAACTTGGCATGCAGGAGAAGCACCTAATGACAATAGACCTGTTGGAAATGAAATTATTCATTCTTCAACAATGAGGAATGATGGTGCTCAAAATACGGAGTCAACAGTTGTACAATTAAACAATGGTGACCTTAAACTTTTCATGCGTGGGTTAACAGGTGATTTACAAGTTGCTACAAGTAAAGATGGTGGAGCTACATGGGAAAAGGAAATCAAACGATATCCAGAAGTGAAAGATGCCTATGTTCAAATGTCAGCTATTCATACGATGCATGATGGGAAAGAATACATTCTTCTTAGTAATGCTGCTGGGCCAGGCCGTGAACGTAAAAATGGTCTAGTCCATTTGGCACGAGTTGAAGAGAATGGAGAATTGACTTGGCTTAAGCATAATCTTATTCAAAGTGGTAAGTTTGCCTACAATTCTATTCAAGATCTCGGGAATGGCGAATATGGTTTGCTTTATGAGCATGCAGATAACAACCAAAACGAATATACCTTGTCTTATAAGAAATTTAATTGGGATTTCTTAAGCAAGGATATGGTTTCTCCAACCGAAGCAAAAGTTACACATGCAGTTCATATGGGGCAAGGCATTATTGCCATGGAATTTGATTCAGAAGTATTGGTCAATCAAGCACCAACATTACAGCTTGCAAATGGTAAGACGGCTACGTTTATGACGCAGTATGATACCAAGACTCTGTTGTTTACAGTAGACCCTGAGGATATTGGTCAAAAAGTTACGGGCTTAGCAGAAGGCGTGATCGAAAGTATGCATAATTTGCCTGTTTCAGTAGTTGGTTCTAAGATTACTCATGGTGTAAATGGAAATGAAGCTGCGACAAATGAAGTTCCAGAATTTATAGGTGGAGTTAATGGCGAGGAAGCTGCAGTAACTGAAGAAGCTCCTGAATATACAGGCCAATTAGCGACGGCAGGAGAAGAAGCAGTAAAAGTAGAAAAGCCAGAATTTACAGATGGAGTTAATGGCGAAGAAGGGGCAGTTGCGGCAGAAGTTCCTGAATATACTGGTTCTCTTGCAACAGTAGGAGAAGAACCAGCTCCAACAGTAGAAAAAACGGAATTCACAGGAGGCGTAAATGCAGTTCTAGCAGCTTCAAATGAGGTTCCTGAATATACCGGAGGTGCTAACTTTGTCTTGGCGGCTTCAAATGAGGTTCCTGAATATACAGGAGGTGCTAATTTTGTCTTGGCAGCTTCAAATGAGGTTCCTGAATATACCGGAGGTGCTAATTTTGTCTTAGCAGCTTCAAATGAGGTTCCTGAATATAAAGGAGGTGCTAACTTTGTCTTGGCAGCTTCAAATGACCTTCCTGAATATAAAGGAGGTGTCAATGGCGCTGAGGCAGCAATCCATGAAGTGCCAGAGTACAAGGGAGAAACCAAACCAGTCTTAGCAGCTGCAAACGAACGTCCAGCTAAGAAGTTATCTCTTGGACAAGGTGCTACTTATCAAGCACCAGCGGCTAAACAAAATGAGCTTCCAAATACTGGAAGCAAAGAAAATACAACCTTTATTTCTCTAGGATTAGTGGCAGGTCTCTTATCTGTTTTGACATTTGGGAAGAAACGAAAAGAAGACTAGGTCTTGAATAAAATGAATTTTGCTCATCGTTAATGATAAAAGAGATGGCCCATTTGAAAGATGGCTATCTCTTTTTATCATTTTAGATACTGAGCGAATTGAAAATAAGACAGTGCTGAAACTACTTTCAGAAACTGCTGTTCTATAAAATACTTTTGAAACTGAAATCTATTCTACCACAAAGTATTGAAAGCGCTTTAAAAATAATATATAATGAACCCATAAGAACAAAGAAAAGGAGGAAAGAGGATGCCACAGATTACTAAAGAGGCCTTGATTGCACAAATCAAAGATGGAATCATCGTTTCTTGTCAGGCCCTTCCTCACGAACCGCTTTATACAGAAGCGGGAGGAGTCATACCCTTGCTGGTCAAAGCGGCTGAGCAAGGTGGAGCAGTCGGTATCAGAGCCAATAGTGTTCGTGATATCAAAGAAATTAAGGAAGTAACTAAACTTCCAATTATAGGGATTATCAAACGAGATTATCCACCACAAGAACCCTTCATCACTGCTACTATGAAAGAAGTTGATGAATTGGCAGAACTTGATATAGAGGTAATTGCTCTGGATTGTACCAAGCGTGAACGCTATGATGGTTTAGAGATTCAAGACTTCATTCGTCAGGTTAAGGAGAAATATCCTAACCAGCTCTTGATGGCTGATACAAGTACTTTCGAAGAAGGATTGGCAGCTGTTGAAGCAGGAATTGACTTTGTCGGAACAACTTTATCAGGATACACATCTTACAGTCCAAAAGTGGATGGTCCCGATTTTGAATTAATTAAAAAACTCTGTGATGCCGGTGTAGATGTCATTGCAGAAGGGAAAATTCATACACCAGAACAAGCCAAACAAATCCTTGGATATGGAGTGCGAGGCATCGTTGTTGGTGGCGCTATTACTAGACCAAAAGAGATTACAGAACGCTTCGTTGCTGGTCTTAAATAACACAATCTCAAAAAAGAGGAGAGTGGTGGATGCGTCGGATAAAATGAAAACGTATACAAGTTCAATCTTACTCATTATCCAATATGGATACGCTTATCAATTAGGAGAATACAAATGAAATTTAGAAAACTAGCTTGTACAGTACTTGCGGGTGCTGCGGTTCTTGGCCTTGCTGCATGTGGTAATTCTGGCGGAAGTAAAGATGCTGGAAAATCTGGTAGCGATAGCGGAAAAACAGAAATCACTTGGTGGGCATTCCCAGTCTTCACTCAAGAAAAAACTGGTGACGGTGTTGGAACATATGAAAAATCAATCATCGAAGCGTTTGAAAAAGCAAATCCAGATGTAAAAGTGAAATTGGAAACCATCGACTTCAAGTCAGGTCCTGAAAAAATCACAACAGCTATTGAAGCAGGAACAGCTCCAGATGTACTGTTTGACGCACCAGGACGTATCATCCAATACGGTAAAAATGGTAAATTGGCTGAGTTGAACGACCTCTTCACAGACGAATTCGTCAAAGATGTTAACAACGAAAATATCGTACAAGCAAGTAAAGCTGGAGACAAAGCTTACATGTATCCAATTAGTTCAGCTCCATTCTACATGGCTATGAACAAGAAAATGTTGGAAGAAGCTGGAGTTGCAAACCTTGTAAAAGAAGGTTGGACTACTGATGATTTTGAAAAAGTTTTGAAAGCACTTAAAGATAAAGGCTACACACCAGGTTCATTGTTCAGTTCTGGTCAAGGGGGAGACCAAGGAACACGTGCCTTCATTGCAAACCTTTATGGAGCTTCTGTAACAGATAAAGATGTAACAAAATATACAACTGATGATCCTAAATTCGTAAAAGGTCTTGAAAAAGCAGCTAGCTGGATTAAAGACGGTTTGTTGAACAATGGTTCACAATTTGACGGTGGAGCAGATATCCAAAACTTTGCCAACGGTCAAACATCTTACACAATCCTTTGGGCACCAGCTCAAAACGGTATCCAAGCTAAACTCTTGGAAGCAAGTAAAGTAGAAGTGGTAGAAGTACCATTCCCATCAGATTCAGGTAAACCAGCTCTTGAATACCTTGTAAATGGATTTGCAGTATTCAACAATAAAGACGACAAGAAAGTTGCAGCATCTAAGAAATTCGTTCAATTCATCGCGGATGACAAAGAATGGGGTCCAAAAGACGTTGTTCGTACAGGTGCCTTCCCAGTTCGTACATCATTTGGCAAACTTTATGAAGACAAACGTATGGAAACAATCAGTGGTTGGACTAAATACTACTCACCATACTACAACACTATCAATGGTTTTGCTGAAATGAGAACACTTTGGTTCCCAATGTTGCAATCTGTATCAAATGGTGACGAAAAACCAGCGGATGCTTTGAAAGCCTTTACTGAAAAAGCTAACGAAACAATTAAAAAAGCTACAAAACAATAAGCACTAAATCAGATTGACTCCTCCCTTTTCCCTGTGCATAGTCTATGTAAGAAAAGGGAGGATTTTGTTTGAAATGTAAGGAACTGTCACGAAATTAAAATGAAGTTCTTACATAAGCGAATCTTAAAAAATTTCATTTTGATTTTAAAACAGTTCAAGAAAGTCAAAAAATTATTCTATTTGAAAGAGAGGTGCCGACTGTGAAAGTCAATAAAATTCGTATGCGGGAAACAGTGATTTCCTACGCTTTCCTAGCACCAGTATTATTCTTCTTTGTCATCTTTGTCTTGGCTCCTATGATTATGGGATTCATTACAAGTTTCTTTAACTACTCAATGACTAAATTTGAGTTTGTAGGCTTGGACAACTACATTCGCATGTTTAAAGACCCTGTCTTTATGAAGTCTTTGATCAATACCGTGATTCTGGTTATTGGATCTGTACCCGTTGTTGTTCTATTCTCACTCTTTGTAGCATCTCAGACCTATCATCAAAATGCCATTGCCAGATCCTTCTACCGTTTCGTCTTCTTCCTTCCTGTTGTAACAGGTAGTGTTGCCGTAACAGTTGTTTGGAAATGGATCTATGACCCACTATCAGGAATTTTAAACTTTGTCCTTAAGTCAAGCCACATCATCAGCCAGAACATTTCTTGGTTGGGAGATAAAAACTGGGCTTTGATGGCGATTATGATTATCCTTTTGACTACATCTGTTGGTCAGCCGATTATCCTTTATATCGCAGCTATGGGTAATATTGACAATTCATTGGTTGAAGCAGCGCGTGTTGATGGTGCGACTGAATTGCAAGTGTTCTGGAAGATTAAATGGCCTAGCCTCCTTCCAACAACACTTTATATCGCAATCATTACAACAATCAACTCATTCCAGTGTTTCGCCTTGATTCAGCTTTTGACTTCAGGTGGTCCAAACTACTCAACAAGTACACTTATGTACTACCTTTACGAAAAAGCCTTCCAATTGACAGAATACGGTTATGCAAACACTATCGGCGTCTTCTTGGCAGTGATGATCGCTATCGTAAGCTTTGTTCAATTTAAAGTACTTGGAAACGACGTAGAATACTAAAGAAAGGAGACAGCTATGCAATCTACACAAAAGAAACCTTTAACAGCTTTCACTGTTATTTCAACTATTATCTTGCTCTTGTTGACCGTGCTGTTCATCTTTCCATTCTACTGGATTTTGACAGGTGCTTTCAAATCACAGCCTGATACCATTATGATTCCGCCACAATGGTTCCCTAAAATGCCAACCATGGAGAACTTCCAACAACTCATGGTGCAAAACCCTGCTATGCAGTGGATGTGGAACTCTGTGTTTATCTCATTGGTAACCATGTTCTTAGTTTGTGCGACCTCTTCTTTAGCAGGTTATGTATTGGCTAAAAAACGTTTCTATGGGCAACGCATTCTATTTGCAATCTTCATTGCAGCCATGGCACTTCCAAAACAAGTTGTCCTTGTACCATTGGTACGTATCGTCAACTTCATGGGAATCCATGATACTCTTTGGGCAGTTATCTTGCCTTTGATTGGATGGCCATTCGGGGTCTTCCTCATGAAACAATTCAGTGAGAATATCCCTACAGAATTGCTTGAATCAGCTAAAATCGACGGTTGTGGTGAGATTCGTACTTTCTGGAGCGTAGCCTTCCCAATTGTGAAACCAGGATTTGCAGCCCTTGCAATCTTTACCTTCATCAACACTTGGAACGACTACTTCATGCAGTTGGTTATGTTGACTTCACGTAACAACTTGACCATTTCACTCGGTGTTGCGACTATGCAGGCTGAAATGGCAACCAACTATGGTTTGATCATGGCGGGTGCCGCTCTTGCAGCAGTTCCAATCGTAACAGTCTTCTTAGTCTTCCAAAAATCCTTCACTCAAGGTATTACTATGGGAGCTGTCAAAGGTTAATACTCTGCGAAAATTGAATTCAAACTACGTCAGCGTCACCTTGCCATACTTAAGTATTGCCTGCGGTTAGCTTCCTAGTTTGTTCTTCAATTTTCATTGAGTATAAGAGAATACAGAGTTATAAGTGTCTACAAAATGTTGGGTATTTGCTTACCTTAGATAATTTGTTAGACACTTATCAACTTAAGAATGATTTTAGTTAACTATCAGAAACGAAGGAAAGAGTATGATTTTTGACGATTTGAAAAACATCACCTTTTACAAAGGGATTCATCCCAATCTAGACAAGGCTATCGACTATCTCTACCAGCATCGTAAAGATTCATTTGAATTAGGTAAGTATGAGATTGACGGGGACAAGGTCTTTCTAGTTGTTCAGGAAAATGTCCTCAATCAAGCTGAAAATGATCAATTTGAGCATCATAAGAACTATGCAGATTTGCATTTGCTGGTAGAAGGACATGAATATTCAAGCTACGGTTCACGTATCAAAGACGAGGCAGTAGCATTCGACGAAGCGAGTGACATTGGCTTTGTTCATTGTCATGAACACTACCCACTTTTGTTGGGTTATCACAATTTTGCGATTTTCTTTCCAGGAGAACCACACCAGCCAAATGGCTATGCAGGTATGGAAGAGAAGGTTCGCAAATATCTCTTTAAAATTTTGATTGATTAAAAAATCAGGAGGAGCAAACATGGCACAAAAAGGAGTAAGCCTTATCAAGGCAGCATTTGATACAGACAACTTTCTCATGCGTTTTAGTGAAAAGGTCTTGGATATCGTCACAGCCAATCTTCTTTTTGTCGTTTCTTGTTTGCCCATCGTGACGATTGGAGTGGCTAAAATTAGCCTCTACGAGACCATGTTTGAGATTAAGAAGAGTAGACGTGTGCCTGTCTTTAAAATCTATCTAAGAGCTTTCAAGCAAAATCTGAAACTAGGTCTTCAGTTAGGTCTACTTGAGTTGGGCATTGTTTCATTAAGCCTTCTAGATCTTTATCTCTTTTGGGGTCAGACAGCTATGCCTTTCCAAATGGTGAAAGCTATTTGTCTAGGTATTCTTATCTTCCTCACTATCGTGATGTTGGCTAGCTATCCCATCGCTGCACGCTATGATTTAACTTGGAAAGAAGTCTTACAAAAAGGACTTATCTTGGCAAGTTTTAACTTTCCTTGGTTCTTCCTCATGTTAGCTATTCTCTTTCTCATTGTGATGGTTCTTTATCTGTCCGCCTTCAGTTTACTTTTAGGTGGCTCAGCCTTCCTGCTTTTTGGATTTGGACTCTTAGTCTTTATCCAGACTGGATTGATGGAGAAAATTTTCACAAAATACCAATAGGATGGCTTGTCTATGAAACTACTTTCAAGCCCTAAACATTTCAAAATTCATATCGAAACTAAAATCTAAGTGTACACAAGATGTTGAAAGCGTTTTTCACAAGGTGTATACTAAACACGTAAAAAATAAATCCTGCTTTTAGCAGAAAAAAAGAAAACTTAGGAGAAAATCTATGTCAGATTTAAAAAAATACGAAGGTGTCATTCCAGCATTCTACGCATGTTATGATGATCAAGGAGAAGTAAGTCCAGAGCGCACACGTGCCTTGGTGCAATACTTCATTGATAAAGGTGTTCAAGGTCTTTATGTTAATGGTTCTTCTGGTGAATGTATCTACCAAAGCGTTGAAGACCGTAAATTAATCTTAGAAGAAGTCATGGCAGTTGCCAAAGGTAAGTTGACTATTATTGCTCACGTTGCTTGCAACAATACCAAAGATAGTATGGAACTTGCTCGTCATGCTGAAAGCTTAGGAGTAGATGCTATTGCAACGATTCCGCCGATTTATTTCCGCTTGCCAGAATACTCAGTTGCTAAATATTGGAACGATATCAGTTCTGCAGCTCCAAATACAGACTATGTGATTTATAACATTCCTCAATTGGCAGGGGTTGCTTTGACTCCAAGCCTTTACACTGAAATGTTGAAAAATCCTCGTGTTATCGGTGTTAAGAACTCTTCTATGCCAGTTCAAGATATCCAAACCTTTGTCAGTCTTGGGGGAGAAGACCACATTGTCTTTAACGGTCCAGATGAACAGTTCCTAGGTGGCCGTCTCATGGGTGCTAAAGCTGGTATCGGTGGTACTTATGGTGCTATGCCAGAACTCTTCTTGAAACTCAATCAGTTAATTGCGGACAAAGACTTAGAAACAGCGCGTGAGTTGCAATACGCTATCAATGCAATCATTGGTAAACTCACTGCTGCACATGGAAATATGTATGGTGTCATTAAGGAAGTCTTGAAGATCAATGAAGGATTGAATATTGGTTCTGTTCGTTCACCGTTGACACCAGTGACTGAAGAAGATCGTCCAGTTGTAGAAGCAGCTGCAGCCTTGATTCGTGAAACCAAGGAGCGCTTCCTCTAATCCATAAGGAGGTATTTATGACACATTACGTTGCAATTGATATCGGTGGAACAAATATCAAATATGGTTTGATCGACCAAGAAGGCCAACTTGTTGAATCGCATGAAATGCCAACAGAGGCGCATAAAGGTGGACCTCATATCTTACAAAAGACCAAAGATATCGTAGCCAGCTATTTAGAAAAAGGCCCAGTAGCAGGTGTTGCCATTTCTTCTGCAGGAATGGTGGATCCAGACAAGGGTGAGATTTTCTATGCTGGACCTCAAATCCCTAACTACGCAGGCACCCAGTTCAAAAAGGAAATCGAAACTAGCTTTGCGATTCCTTGTGAGATTGAAAATGATGTCAACTGTGCAGGTCTGGCTGAGGCAGTATCTGGTTCAGGCAAGGGAGCGAGTGTCACTCTTTGCTTGACTATTGGAACCGGTATCGGTGGTTGCTTGATTATGGATGGGAAAGTCTTCCATGGTTTTAGCAATTCGGCCTGCGAAGTTGGTTATATGCATATGCAGGATGGAGCGTTCCAAGATTTGGCTTCTACAACAGCTTTAGTGGAGTATGTAGCAGCAGGTCATGGAGATCCAGTTGACCAGTGGAATGGTCGTCGTATCTTTAAGGAAGCTACGGAAGGCAATAAACTCTGCATGGCTGGTATTGACCGCATGGTAGACTATCTAGGAAAAGGTCTGGCAAATATTTGCTATGTTGCCAATCCAGAAGTGGTCATTCTCGGTGGCGGTATCATGGGACAAGAGGCTATCCTCAAACCCAAGATCCGTAAAGCCTTGAAAGAGGCTTTGGTGCCAAGCCTTGCTGAAAAAACACGATTAGAATTTGCCCATCACCAAAATACGGCAGGTATGTTGGGTGCTTATTATCATTTCAAAACAAAACAATCCTAGTTTGGTTTAACCAAACTAGGATTTTCTTACACGTTTTTGTCTACGATAGCCATTGAGTTTTTTATTTTCCCAATAGCTATTAAAGATTTTCTCCTTGCTTTCACGATTGATTTCCAAAAAGTAGGCATAAATCAAATCGATAAAGAAGAGCATAGGAAGTTGAGCGGATATTCGTTGAATGTAGGAGGGTTGGCTGTGGGTGGCCACAAGAACAGTCTCTGTATAGGTCTGGCTATCTTTATTTGGAACACTTGTAAAGAGTACAGTCTTTGCCCCCATCTCTTTTGCGTCTAATAAACTGTCCAAAATAGAAGGAGTTGAGCCAGAAAGTGAGAAACCGAGTACGAGACAATTCTCATCCATAATACTGGTTGTCCAAGCAAAACCATCTTGATCGGTCAAAGCCTCGCAGACCACACCTAGACGCATAAAGCGCAATTTCATTTCACGAGCTACGAGGCCAGAACTCCCTGTTCCGAAGAAGTAGACACGATCAGCATCTTCGATTAACTGGGCGATTCGTTCCAGTTGTTCTTCGTCAATCAAGCCCTGTGTTTGTTCTCGCATATTACTGTAGCTTCGAAGAACTCGGTTGGTTAAAGGACTATGTTTGTGAGAATGAGTGTCCTGTTTCTTTGCTTGGTGCAGGTATTGGAAAATAAATTCTCGATAGCCTGTAAAACCACATTTTTTAGAAAAGCGGGTCAGAGCAGCTTGAGAGATATGTAATTTTTGAGTGACCTGCTGAGAAGATAAATCATCTGCAATGGTTTCAGCTTGCAAAAAATAGCGAGCGATTTCTTGCTCTAGGTCTGTCATTTCTTCGAAGTGAGAATCAATGAGGGTTGCTATATCTGGTTTGTCCATAGGGAAGGCTCCTTTAAATGAGTCATATTGGAAAAAGACTGAGTCATCGAACTTTTACATTTATTATATCATATAATGTAGGGA